>JAAYLU010000028.1 GCA_012521675.1 Synergistaceae bacterium
AGCTACAACAGGATCAGGAGCGACCTGGTCGCCAACGCGGAGATAGACATCAAGGGCCGGGGGACTATCTCCCGCCTGCAGAGGCCCGGCATACTGACCCAGATCATGCAGGCCCTGTTCTAAGGGGGCGAGAGGGGATATGAGGATTCGACGCATCGCGACGACGACCCTCCTGCTGATGTTGCTGGCCTCTTGCTCCTTGGCCGCGAGCCACCCGGACGTCCGGATAAAGGACCTCGCCGACGTGGAGGGGGTCCGGTCCAACCAGCTCGTCGGGCTCGGCCTTGTTATGGGGTTGCAGGGGACAGGGGACAGAAGCGCGATGGCCGTGCAGATGATCCGGAACATGATGGGGCAGTTTGGCATAACCGTCGGCGACAAGGCGGTGCGCAGCAGGAACGTCGCGGTGGTCACCCTGACCGCGGAGCTCCCCGCCTTCGCCCGTCCGGGGCAGACGATAGACGTCACTGCCAGCGCGATGGGAGACGCGAAGAGCCTGCAGGGCGGCACACTGCTGCAGACGCCGTTGAAGGCGGCGGACGGCAACATCTACGCCGTGGCGCAGGGACCCCTGCTGGTGGGCGGATTCGTCGCGGAGGGCGCCGGCGGGGCGATGACGAAGAACATCGTCACGGTCGGCAGGATCCCGGGCGGTGCGATAGTCGAGAGGGACGTCCCGACGAGGTTCACCGCGGGCAGGCAGATAAACCTGCTCCTGCGGAACCCGGACTTCACCACGTCCGAGAGAATGGCAAGCGCGATAAACTCCGCTTTCGGGAGCATAGCGGCTCCGATAGACGCAGGCAGGGTCGCGGTAAGCGTGCCCCCTCAGTACGAGTACTCCCCCGCGTCGTTCGTGGCCAAGCTGGAGACCCTGTCGGTCAGGCCGGACACTGCGGCCAGGGTGGCTGTCAACGAGCGAACCGGCACGGTGGTCATGGGGGGCGACGTCCGCATAGGGGCTGTGGCGGTAGCCCACGGAAGCCTCACTGTCAGGGTTACCGAAAGCCCGGAGGTGTCGCAGCCGGCGCCCTTCAGCAGGGGGACCACCTCGGTGCAGCCAAGGACGGACGTGGACGTGGAGGAGCCCCTTGGGCAGTTCATAGCGCTGGAGGCAACCAGCACGGTCGAGGAGCTTGTAGACGCGCTTAACTCCGTGGGGGCCTCCCCGCGCGACGTGATTGCGATACTCCAGGCGATAAAAGAGGCCGGTGCTTTGCACGGAGAACTGGTGGTGATGTAGATGGAGATGGAGCCCCGTTTCGCGTCGTTCGTGCCCTCCACTGCCGATGTCACGAAGATCAAGAAAGAGCTGAAGGGCATCAAGGACAGGGAGAGGCTGAAGGAGGCCTGCCAGCAGTTCGAGTCCATCCTCCTGGCCGAGCTGTGGAAGAAGATGAACGCCAACGCCCGGGCCATAAGCGGCCGCGAGTCGCGCGCCTTCGGCCCGCTGGAGGACCTGGCGGTGGAGATGTCCGCGGAGCAGCTGGCCAAGGACGGCGGGTCCGGGATGTGGCGGGTGCTGTACGAACAGCTGGTGGTCCACCTAGAGGACCAGGACGAGGATGAATGACAGGTGTGGTGGGATAAAGGACTTCGCTTCACCTGCCTGGGCTGCGGCCGCTGCTGCAGGGGAGCGCCCGGGGCTATTTACTTTACGCTGAAGGAGGAGGAGGAGATCTCCTCCTTCCTGTCGCTTGAGGTCGAAGACTTTCGTCGCAGGTACGTCACCTCCCGCTGGGGCGCGAGAAGCTTCAGAGAGAGGGGCAACGGCGATTGCATATTCTTCGACGCTAAAAGTGCGCGCTGCACCATCTACCCGGTGCGTCCCCTTCAGTGCAGCCTCTTTCCCTTCTGGCCCAGCCGGCTCGAGTCCGAGGAGGAGTGGAACGAAACCGCCGCCGAGTGTCCCGGCATGAACCAGGGCGAGCTGCACCGGGCTGACAAGATACTCTCCTTATTATCCGAAAATCCATTCCCGGACCTGCTATAATGTAATATCGCAGCAGGAGACGAATAGTTCCCGCCGGAGGGACAGCGAGGGGAGAGCCAATGCAGATCCAAATCTGGTCGGACATGAACTGGGGCCTCATACTCGCCCTGGTGGTGCTGAGCGGCGTGCTTGCCTACCTCGGAGACGTGCTCGGCATGCGCCTTGGAAAGAGGCGCATATCGTTGCTGGGCCTTCGTCCCCGCGACACCAGCCGCGTCATAACCGCCATAACCGGCGCCCTCATATCCATCGCCATCCTCGTCACAATGACGATAATCTCCGACAACGTCCGCACGGCCCTCTTCAGCATGAAATTCCTCCAGGGACAGCTCCAGACACTGACCAGGGACCTGCAGAAGAGCAGGGACGAGGCGGAGCTTGCGGCCATGAACCTGGCTGGAAGCGAGACGAGGCTCCAGGAGCAGCAAAAGATGCTCTCCGAGGTCCAGTCCGAGCTGGAGAGCGTCTCCCCGATGCTCGACGAGGCGAGAAGCGAGCTCTCCCTGGTCCGGGCGGAGAAGGAGAGGATCGAGCAGGAGAAGAGCGCCCTGTCCCGCTCTGTTGAGGAGCTGAAGGAGGAGGCGGAGGAGCTTCGCAAGGGCTTGGTCCAGATGCGCAGCGGACGAATCGCCGTTTTCGCCCGCGAGACATTGAGCCAGGCCGCCATAGAGCCGATGAGCACCAGGGGTGAGACAGAGAGAATCTTCCAGGAGCTTCGCCGCAGGGCCGCCCTCGTGGTCGCCGCCCGCACCGGTCAGTCGACATCGGACATTGTCCTGGCCGTCGACCTGGAGACTGAGTCCGAACGGATCGGCGAATGTTCGGACCAACCGATCAGGAGGTTCGTCAGGACGATCGCCGAGGCCAACGCTGTTCTAGGAGAGGACATCCGCGTGGTCTACGAGGTGCGGGACAGCGTGCTTGTCTATAGAAAAGGCGAGCTCCTCCTGTCCCGGATAATACAGCCCTACGAGGGGATCAACGCGGAGACGGAGCTTCACCTGATCCTGCGCATGGTCAACAGGAGGGCGGTAGCCGACGAGATCAAGCCCGACCCTGTCACCGGCGACGTGGGTACCCTGGACGGAGCGCAGTTCTTCGAGGCGGTCGACCAGCTCTCCAAGGCCGACGGCCCTATGAGAATAGACATAACCGCCGCGGAGGACATTCACACGGAGGGCCCGGTGAGGGTTGCGATAAGGCTGAGCCCCGCCGGAGGGACAAATGAACCGCTGGAGGAATGATAAATGTTGATAGTCGCATGCCAGGTCTGCGGCGAGACCAAGGTGATCGCGGGGACCGCCGACATAGACGGAATGGCCCGCGCGATGTGGATCTGCCCCGAATGTGGCACAGGGCAGGTGGTTCAGCTCCCTGTTTCCGCCGACGCCAGGAAGTCCGACCTCCGCGCAATAGTCCGCGGAATGGCGCTGGTCGCCCACGGCGGGCTGGAGGAGTGCCAGTGAACGGAGGCTACCTCTTCTACGACAGCAAGCATGCGATAACAGCGCAGGAGCTTGCGAATCTCTACCGGTTCACCCGCTGGGGGCGCAGCCGCTCGGTCGAGGACATCGAGAGGATGCTGGCCGGGACGTCCATGTGCTTCAGCGTCCGCCACGAGGGTCGGCTGGCGGCCTTCTGCCGCATTCTGACGGACTTCGTCTACCGGGCGTCCCTGTGGGACATAATGGTTCACCCGGACCACCAGGGCAGGAGGGTGGGAACAGCCCTGATCGACTACTCGCTCGACCACCCGGCCATCAGGGAGATACCGCTCATCATCACCTACACCACCGAGCTGGCCCCCTTCCTGACACCTCACGGCTTCACGCAGAGAGAGGACGCCCTGATGCTGCTGAGGCGGCCGATTGAGTATTCCTGAGGAGCTGGCACGGTTCGCCTCGCACCTCCTGTGGCCCGTCGCCTGCCCCTTCTGCGGCTCGGTAGGCGAGAGCGCGTGCGTGCTCTGCCTGAGGCGGCTGCTCGAACCGCCCATGCCGATCGACCTCGGGGGACTGTCGCTCTCCTCCGGCGGGGAGCACGAAGGAGTCATGAGGGAGCTGGTGCTGGCCCTCAAGTACGGAGGAGACAGGTCGCTGGGAAAGGCCATGGGACGTGCCCTCGCGGAGACTTTCCCAAGGCCGGACGCGGACCTGCTGGTGCCCATACCGCTCCACCGGGGCGGCGAGAGATCGTTCAACCAGTCGGCGGCCATCGCCGAGGGCGCGGGGACGGTGTGGGGCATTCCGGTGCTGGACGGGCTGGCATGGAGCGAGAGGCGAGCGGCCCAGACGTCGCTCGGCCTCGTGGACCGCAAGATGATGCCCGCGGACGTGTTTCGCACGGTGAAGCGCGGTATCTCGGGGAGGAGGGTGGTCCTGGTGGACGACGTCTCCACAACAGGAACGACCCTGCTGAGGGCCGCCGGGGCCGTCGGTCGGGGAGGCGGTCGCGTGGAAAGCGCCATGACGTGGACGTATGTGCCGGGGGGGGCTAAAGAGCCCGTCGACGCCGTCCGATAACTGATATGAAGTGAAGAAACTCTCCCACTGGGGTGATAACTATGCTTGACAAGATCTCCGGCGTGTACGGACCAACCGCCGCAGGCAAACTGAAATCGAAGAGGGACCGCCCCTCCCCTGCCAGGGATGTCAGGGGGGACGGCGCGGAGTTCAGCTCGTTCGCGGTCGAACTGGCCAAGGCCTCGGCCGAGCTGAAGAAGATCCCCGACGTGCGGGAACAGCTCGTAGACGACTTCAAAAAACGCATCGCCGAGGGGACCTACTCACCCGACCTGAACAGCGTGGCTCGAAGCCTGATAAACGCGGGACTGCTGGACCAGAAGGACTAACCGTGCCCTCTGCCGACTCTCTGGCGGAAGCGCTGACGCAGCAGGCCATCGTCCTGCGCAGGCTCGGTGATGCTACCGTTAGACAGAGAGAGGCGCTCAAAGAGGGGCGCCTCGATCTTTTACAGGACATCTTCAAGGAGCAGCAGTCCGCGGGCTTCGCGGCCGAGGCCGCCGAGGAGCGCCGCAGGCGGGAGGCCGAAGGGCTTGCCAGGGCCCTCGGGTGCGAGCCAAACATCAGCGCCATCTGCGCCCGCCTGCCCGAGGAGGAGGCCTCCCCGCTGAGGGAGAGGGCCGACGAACTGCTCCTCCTGGTGAACGCGCTGCAGTCCGAGATATTCATCCTCTCCTCCTTGGTAGAGGAGAACCAGCGCCTCAACGGAATGATGGCCGCCGAGTGGCGGAGGCTGGAGGGCATGTACCCCTCATCCCGCTCCGGCTACGACTTCAAAGGATAAGGAGGCAACCACCCCATGTTGAACAGCTTTTTCGGCCTTGAAATGGGGCGACGCGCCCTCGACTACTTCCGCAGGGGGATGGAGACCGCCGGTCACAACATCTCGAACGCAGACGTGGAGGGCTTCTCCCGCCAGAGGGTGGAGGCCTCCACCACGCGCCCCTTCACCGAGCCGGGGCTCAACCGCCCGGCGATTCCCGGGCAGATCGGCACCGGCGTCCAGATAGACGCCATAGTCCGCCTCCGCGATGCCTTTCTGGACATACAGTTCCGCGAGGAGAACACGGTCAAGGGCTACTGGGAGCAGATCGACCGAGCCATGGATGCGCTGCAGGTATACGTCAACGAGCCGGCCGGCAAGGGGTTCAAGACCTCCCTGGACGAGTACTGGGGCGTGCTGCAGGAGCTGCACAAGAGGCCGGACAGCTCCAGCGTGCGCGAGGAGATAGTCGAGAAGACCAAGAACCTGACCGTCTACCTGGACCAGCTGGTCATGAACTACGACGAGTACCGCACTGCCATGAACCGAGAGGTAAAGCTGATGGTCCAGGAGGTAAACACCATAATCGAGCAGATAGCCGCGCTCAACAGGACCATAGCGCAAGTCCAGGCGGCGCACGGCAACCCGAACGACCTGATGGACAGGCGCGACCTGCTGGTGGAGAAGCTGGCCAAGTTCATCGACATAGACGTCAACCCGCCGTGCCTCGAGGGGGACGGCGAGTTCAAGATAGACCTCCACGGCAAGCTGCTGGTGCAGGGGGAGCAGACCCGGCACCTGGTGCTCGTGGACGTGCCCGGCAACAGGGGCTTCTACGACGTGCAGGTGGAGGACAACCTCTTTGACGTAGTCTCCAACACGGACGTGCTGCACGCTACCGTCGAGCAGGGCGCGCCGGAGGCCATCCACACTGTCCACGTGAAGCGACTGGCCACCGAGAACAACTGGTCGCTGGGCCTGGGGGAGACTCACTGTCCGGACAGGGTCAAGCCGGAGACGAAGACGGAGGCCCTCAACCTCAGCGGCGCCTTCAGGCTGCAGATCGGCAGCCAGGGCACTCGCGTGTCCTCGTCCATATTCACGGCGGATCCCCCCGGCAACGGGATCGTTCTGGAGGGGGGCAAGCCGGGCGACGAGTACATCTTCAGGGTATCTGCGCACGACGTCGAGCGACTGATAAACGTGTCGTGGAACCAGGCGGATAACCGTTGGGACATCTCCGTCGACGGGGCCCTCTCGGGCTTCTCGACCGGGGAGGACCTCGCGCTGAAGGATCTGCACAAGGCCCTCGGAGGCTTCGCCCCCAACGTCGTGGTCTCGATTAACTCGGGTGAGAACCAGGTAGGGCTCGCGGGCATCGACGACGACCTTCTCTCCATAGTCGAC
Source organism: Synergistaceae bacterium (assembly GCA_012521675.1). Taxonomy (NCBI): domain Bacteria; kingdom Thermotogati; phylum Synergistota; class Synergistia; order Synergistales; family Synergistaceae; species Synergistaceae bacterium. The sequence goes on from JAAYLU010000028.1 coordinate 6,686, forward strand.
ATAAAGGGCGACCTGGCCTCCGTGCTCGGGATAGCCAACGACGCCCCTATCATCACGATCGAAGTGACGGAGGAGGACTCGCTGGAGACCATCCGCAACAAGATAAACAGCGCCTACACCACCTCCGGAGACCTGAACAGGCCGGAGGACTGGCTGCACGCGTCGATAGAGCTGGACCGTGCCACGGACACCTACTACCTGGTGCTGGAGAGCAACGCTTCGGGCGAGGCGCACCGGATAAACGTGATGGGGGACAGGGCGGGCAATCTGCAGATAGCCAAGAGGCTCGGCTTTCTGAACGGAGCGGACGACAGCTCCAGCTTCCTTGCAGTGTCGCGCGACGCCGCCTTCACCTTCGACGGAAAGCTCTACCTCTCCGAGAGCAACGCCTTCCGGAACGCACGACCGGTCCCGGTAAAGAACGACTACTCCGCCACGACAATGGAGGAGGTCTCGGAGGGAATACGCCTGGACCTGAAGGGGACGGGGCAGGCCAGCATAACGGTCCGCCATCACGTCAAGGGCGGCGCTATCAAGGGAATATTGGAGGCCAGGGACGACGTAGTCCTGAACTTCCTCGACGTCTTCGACGAGATAGCCTTCACCCTGGCGAGCGAGATGAACGCCCTGCACTACGCCGGGCACGGCATGGGCGAGAACTCCCATTCCACGGGAGTGGCCTTCTTCACCCCGATATCAGGCCTGTACGGGGCGAGCCGCAGCCTCTCCATAGCCCGCGCTATCGACGAGGACCGCAGCCTGATAGCCGCCGCAAGCGGAGACGGGCACGGCTACACGATGGGCGAGGGGGACGGAAGCAACGCGCTGCGAATGGCGCAGCTGAAGCAGTCCAAGGTGCTGCAGAGCCGCAGCTCCGACTTCAACACCTTCTACGAGGCCTTCATTGCCAGCCTCGGCTCGCAGGCCCAGAGGGCGGAGACCATGCTGAAGAACCAGAACACACTGGTGACCCAGATCGACAACCAGAGGCAGTCGATAATGGGAGTGAACGTGGACGAGGAGATGATGGACATAATCAAGTTCCAGCAGGCGTTCAACGCCATCTCCCGCTATATAACCACCATAGACGAGATGCTCGACAGGATCATCAACGGCATGGGCATCGTGGGCAGGTAAGGAGGTACCGGTCATGCAGCGAGTAACCAACGTAATGGTCCAGAGCCTGATGCTCTCGGACATGCACAGGAACCTCTCACGGCTGCTCGACTTTCAGCACAAGCTGGCGACGGGCAAGAAACACTCGCGTCCTTCCGACCACCCGATAGACGTGACCAGGGAGCTTGCGCTTCAGACGACCCTGTTCGAGAACAACCAGTACATACGCAACCAGGACGACGCCATGACCTGGCTGGCCAACACCGACGCGGCCTTCAACCAGATGATGGACGTGGCTCACCGCATACGAGAGCTCACCATCTACGCGGGCAACGGCGCGCTCGGCCCCGGCGAGACCAGGGCGATAGCAGACGAGATAATGGAGCTGCAGGAGGAGATGCGCAACATCGCCAACTACTCGGTGGAGGGGCGGTTTCTGCTCTCCGGCCTGGCCACCGGCGTGCGCCCGTTCGAGAAGGACCCCCTCGGCAACATAGTCTACAACGGCAACACGGGCAAGGTACAGTACGAGGTCGAGCGGGGCGTGGTCGGCAACGTCAGCTTCCACGGGCGGGAGGTCTTCCCGCTGGAGTACGTCTCCAACACCCTCACCAGCGTCGAGGTCCCGATAGACTTCATGTGGAAGGGGCGAGACGAGATAGTTCAGATCAAGGTCGGCGACCGAGCTGTCAAGGTCCACCTGACCGAGGACTGGGTCGACCGAAACATAAACGGCAGGGTCGACCTTACTGACTACAACCGCTTCCGCGACCATGGCGAGGTGCGCGGCCTCACCCTCGACGACATAGCCAAGCAGATCGAGGAGAGCATGGACATGGGCGACGTCAGCCGCCTGATCTCCGTGAGCGTGCAGAAGGACTACAACAACGGCACCCAGCGACTCGTCTTCAAGAGCCACACAGGCGAGCCGATACAGGTTACAAGCTGGCCCGAGACCGACAGGCTGCAGCAGACGCAGAGCATAGTCGGGGAGGGCTTGACGGCATGGACTGCGAACGACGACGGGACGCTACGGATCTACGTCCCAGGCGGCTTGGACGAGACGATCGACGTCGTCGCAGGGGATACCCTGCAGGATATCGCGGACAAGATCAACTCGACCGTCCAGGGGATAGAGGCTCGACTGTCGCCAGGGGATCCGTTGACGGAACCCGTCAGCCTGGTGGTCAGCTCGACCAAGGTCGACTTCCAGTTCCACATGGACCTGACCGAAGGCGCGCGGGAAATATTCGTCTCCGCTCCCGCCGATCCGGTCGTGACTCTCGCCTCAGAGGAGTCCAAGAGGCCCGTCGACCACAGCCACATAGACTTCTCGACCCTGATGGGGATGGAGACGACGCTTAAGAGCCGTCAGTTCGCGGACGGCGAGACCTTCAACGTCGCCACGGACCTGCACCTGCGCTTCGAGAGCGGGAAGAACGTGTCGGAGCTCAAAATCGACGGGGGCGGCACCCTCACGATAGACCAGCTCGCCGAGCGTATCAGACAGGTCGCTGGCGACTGGCTCGAGGTCGTCGTTCACGAGGACCACACAGAGATGGGCTTGGGAACCAGCGAGAACCTTGAGGAAATGACGAAGAGGCTGATACTGCGCCCCAAGGACAACGAGCCTCTGATCGTCATAGACAGGAATACCTCCAACCATGCGATGGACCTCGGCCTCTCCACCGCGATCCACAGCACGGGAGGGCAGCACGTTCAGGTTCAGTTCCCGGACTTCCTCTGCCTGGACAGGAACATGGCCGCTCGCGTGCAGGTCACGGTCGGCGGCAAGCAGTTCGCCGTCAAGCTCTACCCGGAGGACGTCGCGATCGACGCCACGGCCCCGACGATAGTGGCCGATCAGGCCAAGGTCATGGACCAGATAGTCAGACAGGTCAACTCGGCCGCGGGGGAGGAGCTGCTGGCCTGGACCGCCCTGGACGCGACAGCCACCTACCCGCAGGTCTCCATCTACGCCAAGAACGGCGAGGCCCTCAGGATAATCGATCTGCCGATAGGAGATCCTGCCTGGACGCCCTCGTACACTGCGGGGATAGCGATGCAGATGGGTCTGGCATCCGGGATAACGAGCACGCCCGTCTCCGAGGGCACGGTTTTGACGGCGGGCACCATACGGATAGAGTCGCTCGGCCGCACGGTCGACGTGGACATCTCTGCCGGAGACAACCCTGTAACAGTAGCCGACAAGATACGCAAGGCTGCTGGTAGCTGGCTCGATGTGGCCTACTTCGACCCGGACAAGCCTAATGCGACGGACGACGTGATGCTGAACATCGCCGCCAAGGACGGCGCGCCCATATCCATATTTGATGTCACCGGAAATGTGGCCCGTACCGTTCACATCGACAACGCCATCCGCGGCGACACAGACGTCTCGGGCTGGGCGCCGGACGGAGCATTGGCCAACAACCTGCTGACGATAACAGTGGACGGATACAGCCACACGATAGACCTGAACGCCATCTTCGACAGCAACGACGACGGTACGACGGATATAGAGGACGTCGTGGCCGCGATAAACGCTCGCTTCCAGGGGCAGGACGTCAAGGCTCAGCTGGTCGAAGACGGCGGAAATAGCTATCTCGTGCTCACCTCGCCCAGGGGATACAGAATTACGGTCGGCGGCACCGCCCAACCTCTCCTCACGGGCGGCGAGACAACGACGACACCCCGCGCCGGCTCTCCATCCGCCCGCTATACCCAGAACGTAGTCGTCCGCACAGCCTCCGACACCAGGAGGACCGACTTCTTCGACGTGATGGGCAACCTCGCAAACTCCGTGGCGGCAGAGGACCGGGAGGGACTAAGCGATATCATGCTGGGCCAGGTGGACCAGTTCATAGACAACCTGCTGAAGTGCCGCACATCCGGCGGCGCCATCCTCAAGCGCTACGAGAACAACCAGGCGCGCTTCAAGCAGAACAACGTCTACGTCACCGACCTGTACAGCAAGGTCTCCGACATAGACCTGGCCGAGACCAGCACCCAGTTCGCCATGGCCCAGGCCGTCTACCAGTCCAGCCTGGCCGTCATAGCCAAGATAGTCCAGCCCACCCTGGTGGACTTCCTGAGGTAGAAAAAACAGTCTAAGCCGATCAAGAACAAAGCCCCCGCCTTAGGGCCAGGGGGCTTTGTTGTGTAACAAACCAGTCATCCCGAACGACCAATGGCCCCTTTTGTCATCCCGAACGACCAACGGCCTCTTTTGTCATCCCGAACGGCGCAAAGCGCCGGAGGGATCTTGCTTAGAAGCCAACTCGAAGCGAGATCCCTCGCTACGCTCGGGATGACGAACGCGTCTGTCGCCTGCTTCGCGGCCAGGTGCACGCCGCATAAGCGATCGACAGTGCGAAGCCTCCGGCACGCAACTGCCGGAAGGCTCGCTGTGCTTCGCCTGTCGCCTGTCTGACCCCTCGTCGCCTGAGGCTCCTCGGGACAAGCGAACGACAAGGCTCGCTGTGCTTCGCCTGTCGCCTGTCTGACCCCTCGTCGCCTGAGGCTCCTCGGGACAAGCGAACGACAAGGCTCGCTTCGCCTCGCCTGTCGCCTGCTTCGCGGCCAGGTGCACGCCGCATAAGCGATCGACAGTGCGAAGCCTCCGGCACGCAACTGCCGGAAGGCTTGCTGTGCTTCGCCTGTCGCCTGCTTACGTCATCCCGAACGGCCAACGGCCTCTTTTGTCATCCCGAACGGCGCAAAGCGCCGGAGGGATCTAGACTTGGTGCCACCGTTCCCCCAGATCCCTCGGCGACGAAACAGCCTCGGGATGACACAAGCAGACGACCGAACGGGCGTTTTTTCCGTTCGTGTCGATCGCTTGGGCGGCATGTTTCTGGCCGCCTTCCCTAGGGCTCGTGATGACCGGGGCGGCTTTTCTTACCGAAGAAGCCTCCATCTAATCAACCTGCTCGTCGTAGAAGCTCCTGTGCTTTTCGTACTCTGACCTGTAGATGATCTCCTCCGGCTTTATGGCCCTGTCGGTCGCCAGGATGCCGTCCAGATGATCTGTCTCGTGCTGAAGCAGCTCCGACCTCGCCCGGTCGATGTCCGTCCATTCCCTCGCGGCCCCGTCCTCGTCCATGTATCGCACATCTATCGACACGTGCCTGCGAACGCGCACCAGAAGGTCGGGGAAGGACATGCAATCGTCCCACATCGTGAAGGTCTCCTCGCTTCTGCGGACGATCTCCGGGTTCGCTATGACGAACGTCTCGCTCCCCAAGTTAAGCGCGATCATCCGCCTCGCGATCCCGATCTGAGGCGCCGCGATCCCCCTTCCAAAACCGTGCTCGCGGCGAAACCGCTCAAGCGCCTCCTTGAGGTCTTTCATCTCCTCCCTCAGCGCCGAGTCGGTGAAGTCTGCAATCGGCTCCGACCTCCTGCGCAAAAGAGGATCGCCGAGGAGAAGCACCTCTCTGACCATTATTCCCGCCTCCAGTCCTCATACCCTTCATTGCTTGTATACTACATCTCTCCGGTCGAACTCAAGGGCCAATATCAGCAGCTTGTCGTCGATTATCTTCACTATCAACCTCCAGTCGCCGATCCTGTACCGCCATAACCCATCCAGGCCGCCCGCCAGGGGACGCCCGTATCTTCTCGGCTCCGTCGTTCCCTCAAGATGCGTGCTGATATACCTGTCCAATAACTCTCTAACCTGTCGATCCAGCTTCTTTATCCGGCGTGCGAGCGCCCGGTCGATTTCTACTCGGTACTTTATCATTCCAACTCCCAGTCTCGGCGCGCCTCCCCGTAGGGGATAAAATCTCCTCGCTTGACGACCTCCAGGTACCTCGTAAGGGCCGACCGGTCATACTCGTCCTCTATTCGATCCAACGCAGCCTGGCGGACGAATTGAGACACCGTTGTACCAGTCATTTCCGCGTACCGCCTGATGAGCTTAGCGTCCTCCTCCGTCATCCGAAGCGTGATAGTCGCCATGTCGCCACCCCCTTGCGCTTTACATTGTAAATCACATCCTCCGGTTGTCAAGGGAGGCTTCATAAAGCATCATGTGGTCTATTCGAGCGAGCGATGGTACAATTCGGAAAGGACCATGAACGGCGCAGCTAGGGCTGGGGTTCTTTGAAGGAAGGAGGGACGACAGTGCGGATTCGTGAACCGGTCAAGGACAAGGAGTCGATTTTCGAGGGCCTTGATAGAGCAAGAGAAGACCTGGCGGCGCTCGGAGTCATCACGGTCGGCCTGTTCGGATCCTTCGCAAGGGGCGATCAGAACGACGACAGCGATGTCGACCTTCTCGTGGAGTTCGCCGAGGGGAAGAGAACCTTCGACAACTTCATGGAGCTTTCCTTTCTTCTGGAGGACTTGATGGGCAGAAGGGTCGAGATAGTCACGCGGGAGGGCATGAGCCCTCACATTCTGCCCAGGGTGCTGGAGGAAGTCGAGAGCTACAATGTCGCATCGTGAGTACTTGCTGCACATCGCGGAGGAGAAACCGAGGAATACAAGTCCGAGCATCCAGAGGTAGAGTGGAGAAAAATGGCCGGAATGAGGGACAGATTGATCCACGATTACTTTGGAGTGGACTACAGGATAGTGTGGGATGTTGCGGTTAACAAGCTCCCGGCGTTGAAAATCGAAATAACAAGATTATTGGCCGAATGAAATCGTAATCTCCAAGCGCGGATCTCCCTCTCTGAGGAGGGCCTTTTGGATGTCTGCCGTAGTCGCGGCGCAGACCGACCCCGTGTTCAAGGCGCTTTACGAGAAGAAGCGGAGAGAGGGAAAGGCCTACGGAACCGCCATCGGCGCG
>JAAYLU010000029.1 GCA_012521675.1 Synergistaceae bacterium
AGGATGGTGTAATCTCCGGGGTCTCCTGGAATTGCGCGGTTCCATGATCATGATTTCAGCGCCTCCATGCTCGTGGTGCGGTCGATGTGGTTCAATGATACATTAAGGAGTTCCAAGTGTCACATTGTATTGTTTCGATTCAATACCCTTTCATTCCCGAATAAGGATGCTCGACCTCTCCTAAAAGCTCCACCGTCTGCGCATGATCTGCAGCCCACCATTTGAACCCTTTCTCAGTCCTGACCGTCCATTCGTCGTCGACCTGCAGTTGTGTCTCGTAAAGCCAGTCGATCGTATCCTCGCCCTTATACACAACAGAGTCCCCCTTCTCTCACGATGTCGCTTGACACCATTGTCTACCGGTTTGTATTCGAGGGCTGTTGTCTTTAGCCCAGCAATCCGTAGGCTGCCTCTTTTATCTCCTCCTCCGTATGGTCGGGATGCATTTCTAGCAGCATCTCCATAACCCAGTCGCGCTTTGTATCTTCCGAGGAGTCCCCACCAGTTGCCTGTTCGTGGGGCTGTTCCCTCCCTGCGTTGAACGACGAGCTGGGTTCTTTCTGCTGCCCTTCTGATGTGCGACTCGTAATCAGATCGAGCAATGCCTGCTCCTTCGGCAGACGTGACACTGCTTCTTCCATCATAGTCTCTATCAGTCTCTCCGCGAGTTTTGATATCATCTGTGAGCGCTCTGACTTGTTCACCATAACCAGCCTCCTCTTGTTAGGAAAACGAAAAAAATGCCTCTCAATTCTGAGAGGCATTAAGAAACTAATTCCCATAGGACTTAAACGTCCGTATGGATACCCCTCTTATCATCAGCACCGGATAACCGGAGCACTGGTATTGGCACCACATCCATTTTTACAGACAGGTCGCCGGGCTTCATCGGGCCAGTCCCTCAGCCACTCTCGATAAAAAGTCTAGGTTGAAAAGATGCGCTTCAATTATATTAAAAATTATAACATAATTCTCGCTATTATCAATAGCTATGGCCTCACGTCTTCGTGTTGCAGTACTAGACTCTTGTCTAGACATGATTTTCCGTCGGAAGGATAGCTTGTATTGTGTAATCCGCATCATCTTCTATGACTTGCGATTTTTGAGATATGTTAGGTTCCGTCCTTTACTCAAGTGCTTGGGAGCTTGAAAGGATTATGACTCAAAAGTCTGTTCTATTCCAGCAATAGAAAGTAAAAAATTACGACTGTGAGCGATGTTTTCACCCGTAGATCTTCGCCATCTCGCTGTTCGTGTGGCCGAGCCTTCGGGCGATGGGACCGTAGAATCCCTCGACGTAGCACGGCGAGTTCCTCCATTGACGACCGTAGAGCTTGCGCCTCCAGTCGGGGCCGTGCTGCTCCCGCAGTTCGGCGGCCCTCTCCTGTTTAAGGTCTCGAGCGTACTGGTGTCTTAACGAGTGCAAATCCCATCCGCTCTCCCTGTTAAGGCCCTCCTTGAGCCTCGCTCGCCTCCAAGCAGTTAAGACCATTCACCTTTTCCCGGAATGTCCTTTCTTCGCTCAATGTCTGCATGTTCATCCCTCCTCGCGATTTGTAGCAAGGAAGTCTAGCGGTCACACGCGCGTCAAACAGATCGGGGTTCGTGGGTAATGGCTCGGGCTGTCCGCAGATGTGTTCTTTCGGAAGAGAGCGCAGGAGTGAGGGGAGTTGCAAGCCTTTGTCGGAGTCCAACGGATAGACTCTGCCGGGTCAATTCCTCATGTCGCTCGGTTATCTCCACGTCGAACAAAAAACGGGGAAGGCTTTCAATGCCTTCCCCTTGCCCTGCTTATGCGATCGCCTCGCTCGGCCCGTGTCCGAGGATAAAAAAATGGCGGAGAAGGTGGGATTCGAACCCACGGGACCTCGCAGCCCAGACGCTCTCCAAGCGCCCGCCTTCGACCACTCGGCCACTTCTCCGCTCAACGGCAGGTATTATATCACAGATTGTTTGATTGCAAACCGGGTGCGCGCAAAAGCCCGGTTCAGATATATTTGCGGGCCTCTCTGACGCTCAATGCCGCCATCCGACTTCCGTAACGCTCAAGGAAATCCCTCACCCAGTCCGGGTTCGTCTTGCTGTAGTCCCTCAGGCTCCATCCGATGGCCTTGTTGATGAAGAACTCCGTCTGTCCCAGGTTGTTGACGATGATTTTCTCCAGCAGGGCTTCGTCGGTCTTTTCCTTTCTCGTGAGCTGGTGATCTATCGCTATTCTCCGGAGCCAGATGTCCTCGTCGAGGCTCCATTCAAGCATGATCTCGTTCACCTCGGGGAATGCAAGGGCTATGTCCCCCACTATCATGTCGAGCGAGTCGACTGTATCCCACCAGGGCTTGGTCACGACAAGGGTGCGGATGTTCGGTATGTGGGCCGCTGTCAACGAGGGCTTCATTTTTCCAAGGTAGTCGATGGCAAGGTATTGAAACTCCCGCTCCGGCTGGTCCCAACACTTGAAGACAAACTGCCAGTCGAGGGGTTCACGGCACTTTGCCTTAAGAAATTCGCGGCTAAGTTTTGTCCGCTCGGGCTTCTGTATGCCTAAAAAGGGAAAGAGCCCCCGCATGTACTCGCTCATAGGAGCGCCCTTGTCCGGGTTGCGAGCGTCTCTGAAGGTTTTGAATATGTCCATGCGGGCTTCCTCCTGTTCATCGAGCGTCGGCCGGAGTTTATCAGAGCGGGGATCTTCACTGAAAAGGGGTGTTATAGATGGCGGAGAGAGTGGGATTCGAACCCACGGGACGGCAAGCCGCCCAATTGATTTCGAGTCAATCGCCTTCGACCACTCGGCCACCTCTCCGCACGAGAAGATATTATACACACTCCGTCAGAGGTTGCCAAGTCTTTTTTTTGCCCCAAGCGTGCTACGGGGTATAATGAATGTAACAGGTTCAACGGTTGATTGTCCTTCGGCGATCGGCCTTCCAAGCCTCGCAACAAAACGTGAAAGAGCGTGAAAATTCTATGAGCTGGAAAATCATAGCCCACACGGCGGACGCCGGGCTGGAGGTCTCCGCCCGATCTTGGAACGAGCTTTTCAGCCTGGCAGCCGAGGGGTTTTACCATCTTTGCCTTGATGGGGCGCCCGCACCTTCGCTCCAAGGGGCGGACGGCGATCCGCACGTAATTTCGATCGATGCGGTCGACCTCGAGGAGCTTGCGGTCTCCTGGCTGAATGAGTTGCTCTTTCTTCTCGAGACGAGATACGTGCTTTTCGCGCCGTCGTCGCTTTCGGTGTCGGATACCGAGGCGACTCTGACAGCCGAGGGAGTGCTGATTCCTTCGAATCATGACAGGATCGCGGTGAAGGCGGCCACTTACGGTGGCATTGAAGTTAACGCCGATCCCTCGCCGTTCTTGCGGGTGTTTTTGGATATGTGAGAGGAGGCGAATGCCCTTGCGTAAATACATGGAGAGAATAGATGACGAGCGCATTCTGCTTAAGCAAGGAGCAGTTCCCGGCATGAGAGTTCCGGGGATGGTATATGCGGACGGCTACATTGAAAATTCCCTTGAAGAGGATAACTCCCTGCTCCAGGTGGCGAACGTGGCGACCCTTCCAGGGATCGTCGGCTACAGCTTCGCCATGCCGGATATTCACTGGGGGTACGGCTTTCCGATAGGGGGCGTGGCCGCTTTCAGCGAGGAGGAGGGAATAATCAGCCCCGGAGGGGTCGGCTACGACATCTCCTGCGGGGTGCGATTGCTCTCCTCCCGGATACCGGAGCAGGAGGTCCGAAAAGCGGTCGACTCGCTTCTGCCTGCGCTCTTCTCCGCTGTGCCGTCAGGGGCTGTCTCCGGCGGCGGCATGGAGCTTTCGAAGAGGGAGCTCGACACGGTGCTTGAGAACGGAGCCGAGTGGGCGGTGAAAAAGGGTTTCGGATCGAAGGAGGACCTGGTAAAGACGGAGGAGCGCGGACGACTAGCGGAGGCGCTGCCGGACGCGGTCTCGCAAAGGGCCAAGGAGAGAGGGAGAAATCAGCTGGGCACGCTAGGCTCGGGCAATCACTTCCTGGAGATTCAGACCGTGGACGAGATCTACGATGACGAGGCCGCCGCTAGGATGGGCCTTTCAGAGGGATGTGTCACGGTGATGATTCACTGCGGAAGCCGCGGCCTTGGGCACCAGGTGTGCGATGACTCCCTTAAGATAATGCGCCGGGCGATGGCGAAGTACGGGATCTCCGTGCCGGACAGGCAGCTGGTATGCGTCCCGGTGGCCTCGCCGGAGGGGCGCGAGTATCTCGGCGCGATGAGGGCGGCGGCGAACTTCGCCATGGCAAATCGTCATGTGATAGCCGACGCGACGCGGCGGGTTTTCAAGAGGTATTTTCCGAAGGAGCATCTGGCGGCTGTGTGGGATGTGAGTCACAATCTGGCTCATATGGAAAGGCATCGTTGGGAGGGGAAGGAGATCTCCCTCTGCGTTCACAGGAAGGGCGCTACTCGCGCATTTGCCGGGGAGCCGGTGCTGATACCGGGGAGCATGGGAACGGAGAGCCATGTGCTGCTGGGAACGGAGCGGGCGGAGGCGGAGACGTTCGGCTCCACGTGCCACGGAGCGGGGAGAAGGATGAGCAGAAAAGAGGCGCTTAAAAGGACCGACGGCGGCAAGCTGATACGATCTCTTTCGAAAAAAGGGATAACCGTGATGGCGCAGAGCAGGCGCACTCTTGGCGAGGAGGCCCCAGATGCGTACAAGGACGTGTCCAACGTCGTGGAGGTCGCTCACCGAGCGGGGATAAGCCTGAAAGTGGCCAGACTGCGTCCCGTCGCGGTGATGAAGGGCTGAGCCGGCGGCACAAGGACCGGTCGATAGTGTTTTCATGTGGAAAGAAGGAAGATGATGAGGACGATTACGGAGGATCTTATCGAGTGCGGCCTTTCCGCCTTCGAGGGACAGAGGGTGGAGGATGTTCGGATAGGTTTGGGGTATTCTGCTGTGAAACTGAATGACGAACGGGCAGGCGCGGCCTGTGTTCTTCGCCACCGGCTCGGCATCGCAGGCTGTTCGCTTCTGCCGAAGGCGGGATCCTTGACCGGAAGGGCGGCGGAAGAGCTTTTACCACTGCTGGGCTCGAAAAACGTCGTGGAGACCGCGCTGGCACTGGCAACGCTGAACGCCCTGACAAGCTACGAGGACGCCGATGCGGACTCCCCGAACGACGACCTTGTGGAGCTTCTGGGCATTGTCTCTACCGACAGTGTTGGTATGGTCGGGGACATCTCCCCCGTGATGCGCCTGATAGAGCCGCACGCGGGTAAATGCACCGTCTTCGACGAGGGGAAGGTCGGGCGGGAGGGGATCGCCGATACATCGCTGGAGGAAGTGGAGCTGCCCAAGTGCGATGTGGTGATCCTGTCGGCGACCACCCTGTTGAACGGTACGTTCGAGGATGTCCTGGCGATGTCCTCGAATGCAAGGGAGATCTGCGTAATGGGACCCTCGACGCCCTTGCTGCCGGAGCCGTTCGCCAAGCGCGGGGTCACCGTCCTGTCCGGAAGGCGCTTCACGGACCCGGAGGGGCTGCTTAGGATCGTAAGCGAGGCGGGGGGGACGAAGTCCTTCGGACGGGTGAGCCTGAAGGTGAACCTGCGGATAAAGTAAGAGGACTAGGGGCCGCAAGCTTACAGACCGGAAAAAACTCTTGCCGCCCTGACATCCGGGGCGGCAAGAGTTGTCCATGGTCTCTCTAGTCGTAGTCGGCGTCGTGCGCGTGTTTCTTTGCGTCGAGCGCGGACTTCGGGGGACGGACCTCGGCGTAGGTGCTGGCGTTGTTTATAACGTACCAGAGGCCGTCGTGCTGCTGCATCCAGACGCTCCTCGGGCTGTCCGCGCCGGAGCTCCTGAGGTAGAGCTGGGTATAGTCCGCTTCCTTACGCTTCGAGGCTATGTCCAGCGAGAAGTTGTCCGGGGACATGGAGTAGCTGTTCTCGGGCGACGTGCCCGCTGCGAAGCTGCGGAAAATGTAGTGAAACGACTCGTCCTGCAGGCGATCGATGAAAGTCCTGTTGACGCTGGACTTCTCAAGGGACATGGGCAGATGCATGGCGTAGCGGAGCATCTTCGAGGCTTCGCTCCTTTTGCTCGGG
>JAAYLU010000030.1 GCA_012521675.1 Synergistaceae bacterium
GAAGGAGGGGCCGTCGAACCTGTGCACCGGGTGGTAGAGGAATCGCAGGTCCCGGTTCATCAGGAAGGGGTAGCCGTGGTCGTAAACCTTGACCGGGGCCAGCATGTCTCGCACGAAGCTGAAGTCGAAGGTCATGCCCGCCACGGCGGCTATCTTGTCGTCGATGTACACGGGCATTGAGTAGGTGACTATCTCCTCCCCCGTGTCGGAGAGGGTCAGGTCGCTCCAGTGGGGTTCGCCCAAGTCCAGCGGCTTCCAGAACCACGCCGTGGAGGGGTTGTCCCTGTCGATGAGGCCGGCGGGATTGAAGTCCTTGCCGTCCATGAACTTGAACGGTGATTCGGAGTCGGGACGCTCGAAGCCGGCTATGTAGGTCTTTTTGACCCCGAAGATCTCCGGGTTAAAGATGATGAACAGCCCTCGCGAGACTCTTAGCTGGGCGCCAAGGTCGTTGATGAACTTGCCGTTCTGAGCTCCGAACTGCGGTATGACTATGTCGGCCACCTCGGGCTTCGGCATCGTGGTGAACCTGGTGGTGACAAGCGCACTGAGCGACTGCAGCACCCCGTCGAAGCGATTGAACGTGGCGTCGAGCTCGTTGGCCAGCGAGCCCGCCATGGTGACCTCGTAGTCGTTCACCAGGCGCTCTATGCATCCACCGGCTATGTTCATCGAGTAAAAGGCTATGCCTCCGACCGAGACGACGAGCAACAGGACGACGACGATAAGTATGCGGGCGCCTAAGCGGTTGAATTTCATGATTTCTCCTCCCTAAAACCATGCTGTTGGATGTTCTGCGCGGCAGGCTCTCTTTAAAACTTCTCCCTGAGCTCCTTCAGCTGCTGCGCACGTGCGTTGGCTCTCTCTTCCATTCCGAGCCGGTTGACGACCACTCTCTCGTTGACCCCCTTGAACACAACTCCCAGCGCGTCGGCGCCCGTTATGTCGAAGACCAGCCGATTTCCCCTGATCTCCCTGAGAACGGCGTTGACGACGACGGTGGTCCCGGCCATCGCCGGGGCCTCGTGCACCAGGTCCAGTCTCCATCCCACTGACAGGTAGCCCTCGGGCAGGACGCCCTCGGTGACGGCCATTGCCGCCGACACGGCGAGGGTCGCGCAGGCCGATGTCGACAGGTACTGCTTCAGATACGGCGAAGAAGCTCCGAACGTATCGTCGAGATCGACCGTCTTTTTCACCTCTCCGGTCATGCCGGTCTTCAGAAGTGCTGCAAGGTCAAGCATGCTCTATCCCTCCTCGGCGAAAAATGTTTGGACTCTATGTCTTGCCCATTTTACCTCATATCTTCTCATCGCGGAGTTAAAAATCCGTCGCATCCGCCGCTCAAATAGAATCCGCATTTTCCCCCAGGAGGGAGGCAAGCTCCGGGTCGAACTGCTTCCCGGATAGAATCCGTATCTCCTCGAGGGCCTCGCCCGCGGTGACGGCGTCCCTGTAGGGAGTCCCCCTCGTCATCACGTCGAATGAGTCGGCGAGGGCTATGATCCTGGATAGCAGCGGTATCTCCTCGCCGGACAGTCCCTTCGGGTAGCCGGTCCCGTCCCATCTCTCGTGGTGCGACAGGATTATCGGTGCGACCTTCGTCAGCTCGGGGGTCGCGGCCATGGCGATGGCATATCCCTTCTCGGCGTGGCCATGGAGCTCCGTCCTCTCCTCGGCGGTGATGGGGCCGGTCTTGTTCAACAGGCTCCACGGTATCGGGGCCTTGCCTACGTCGTGGAAGCGGACGGCCAGGTCGAGGTAGTTCATCTCCTCGTCGGACAGCCCCTTCAGCTCGCCCAGTCGCCTGGCGATGCGCCTCATGGAGTCTATGTGCTCCTTCGTCTCCGGGGTGTTCTCGTCCAGTAGCCTCAGCAGCTTCGAGAGAATCCTCGTGCGGATCTTCTTGTCCTTGGACGCCTGCTCCTCTCGCATCTCCTCCTCCGCGTCCAGCAGCGCGTTTTCGAACTTCTGCCATCGGTGGTTCTTGGCGGCGAAGCCGATGGAGATGCTCGGCGAGACGTGTATGTCCCTGAGCTTGGCGCTGTCGAAAGCCTCCGTTATCCGCTCCGAGATGAACGCCGCATCTTCCTCCCTGGTGCGAGGCAGAAGGAGCAGAAACTCGTCCTCCTTCCAGCGGATCAGTATGTCGCTGTTCCTGCTGTGCTTGCGAAGGGCCCTCGCAGCCGTCCTCATGAGCCTGTCGCCCGTGCTCTTCCCGTAGATGCTGTTGATGAGCTTCATGCCGTCGAGGTCCGCCCTTATCACGCTTATTGGCAGGTTCACCTCCGAGTCCACCCGGTGCAGCTCCTCGTGGAAGAAGGCGGGGGTGGGGAGGCCGGTCACCGGGTCGCGGAGGGGAGCCTTGCCCCGGCGTGAAAAACCGGACGGCTTCCGCCGATCCAGGGACGCGGAGCAGAGGAGCATGGGGAACGTGCCCTCGTTCAGAGAGCGGACGAGGATTCGCTCCGGGATGGTCTCTCCTCCCTTTCCCCTCAGCTTCGTCGCGACGGCCCGGCCCTCTCCGCCGTGAAGCAGCGAGCATATGCGGTTCATCTCGGGCGCGGCCGGGTTGCTCACCAGGTCGGAGTAGAAGTTCATTCCGCGCAGCTCCTCCTTGGCGAACCCCAGCATTTCGCATGCGGCTCTGTTCACCTCCGCGATCGTTCCTCCCGGATCGAAGATGATCATGGGATCCTCCGCGCCGTTGAATAGGACTCGTACAAGCTCTTTCAGGAACTCTATGTCGGCAAGCTCCTCGAAATCCCTCCGGGCTTTCGGGGCTCTCTCATGGTCGTCCATGGGTGCGGCCTCCTTTTCTCGTACGGATGTCTATCGTCCGGATCATGACGATTATACTGCACCGGGAAGTCGGAGAGGCATCAAATTCTCCATGAAAAGCTACTGACTTTGGTATATACTAGAAAAAATACATTCCATCGCTGTTTCGGAGGGAGGTGTGCCGGGTGATGCTGGTCGGTTTCTGCAATCTCAAGGGCGGGGTCGGAAAGACGACCGCGTGTCAGAACCTGTCCGTCGCAATGGCCCTCAGGGGGCTCAGGGTGGCGGCCTTCGACCTCGACCCGCAGAGCAACCTCACAACCGGGTTCGGCATAACGGTGCAGGAGGATCGCCCCTACATATACGATTTTCTCATGGGTGAAGCCTCGTTTCAGCAGATAATGGAGACTCGAGAGGGAGTGGACGTCGCTCCCAGCACCCTGGACCTCGCCATAGTGGAGATGGAGCTCGAGGGCCGGCCGGGGCGCGACCTCCTTCTGAAGAAGGCGCTCGAGGCCTCCGACATATCCGCCTACGACGCAGTCTTCTTCGACAGTCCACCCCAGCTCGGGGTGTTCACCAGGAACGTCATGGTGGCGTGCGAGGAGCTCCTAGTGCCCATGGAGAGCGAGTTTTTCAGCCTGTCCGGGCTCAGGCTCCTGTCGCAGACGGTTGATTACTTCCGCATGCGCCTTAACAGGACGCTGCGTATAGGCAATATACTTC
>JAAYLU010000031.1 GCA_012521675.1 Synergistaceae bacterium
AACCAGATAGAGATCGCCTTCGAGGAGCAGGTCAATTTCACGGATTATATCACGACAATATCTTATATCAGCGACTTTTTTGATGAGTACGCGGAGACCAACGAACTGAACCCCGAGGTCAGGGAACAGATCGCGAAGGACTTGGAAAATCGGATCGCCGGATCCAGGGGCCTTTACGAAAACGTATTCTTCCTTACGTACAAGGACGGCGTCAACACGGTGATAATCGACGGAATCGGCGGCATCGCAACCGGCGCCTCCTTCCCCCACGAGCTGACGGCCGGGGGGGAGAAGTTTTACAGAGACCCGAAGCCCATGGTGGGCATAACACTGGTATCCCCGTCGACGGGAAGGCCTGCGGTGCTGATCCCGGCTCCGATATTCGATAAAAAGACCAACAAGATGATCGCGCTTTTTCAGCATTCGCTCGACCTGAACTCCGTCGCGGACAGAATAATAAAGGACAGTGCGGACAGCGGAGTTAAAACCCTGATACTCAATCCCGACGGGATGGTCATCTCATCGGAGAACAAGGAACAAGTGCTTGACTTCGACTTCTCGAAACAGACAGGCGATATTGTGGAATTCAACAAGAAGATGCAAGTATCCGACGAAGGCATCGGCTTCTTCACGCTTGACGGAGTGGAATATATTTCCGCATTCGTGAAAAGCGACTTCGTGAATATGACCATTCTCTCTTTCATGCCTTACGAACTGCATCTGATCAAGTCCAGAGACGCCAAAATCAGGATAACCACCGTAATAGTCATAAGCCTGCTGGTGGCGGGAGCGGTTCTGTTCTACCTGTTGAAGGGGATCGTGAGGCCCATCAATGAGCTGTCCAGGATTTCCGAATCTATAACGGCAGGAGACCTTTCAAAAGACGTGCCCGATGTTTTCATAAGAAGGCGCGATGAACTGGGGTTGCTCTCGGATTCTATGAATAATCTCATACTTAACCTGCGCGACGTTCTGAAAAACATCGCCTCCTCCGCGCACGATATGAACGGATACAGCAACGAGCTTGACATCGCAAACTCGGCCCTGTCTCAAAAAATGGAGCACATGGAATCCGTATCCCGGGCACTGTCCACGGGGATGGAGGATGTATCCGCATCTTACAAGGATATAACACTTTCAAGCGAGCAGATGAGCGCCTCCTCGTCCGAGCTGCTGGAAAGCATGACCAACGGGAACTCGGTCGTAATGGAGATCGACGAGAAGGCTAAAAAGATACAGGAGAACGTAAGCTTTAGCCAGGAGAAAGCCTGGAAGATCTACGGGGATCTGAACAACAGGCTTAAAGAGAGCATAGAAAAGGCCAAGGTCATCGACAAGATAGCCTCCATGGCGGAGCAGATTTCGAATATTGCCGACCAGACAAACCTTTTGGCCTTGAATGCCGCGATCGAGGCCGCAAGGGCCGGTGAACAGGGAAGGGGCTTCGCCGTGGTGGCGGACGAGGTGAGGAAGCTGGCTGCGAACTCCGCGGAGGTGGTGGTCGGGATTCAACAACAGACAACCCAGGTTCAGGAGAACATCAACGTCCTTATTTCCGATGCCACCAGGCTGCTTGAGTTCATCGGCGGAGAAGTCGACAGGGACTATAAAGATTTCTTGGGTTCTGCTGAGGAGTACAGAAAGGACACAGGCGTCCTTAAGGAGATGATAGAGGGCGCTGTCAGGATGAGCGGAGAAGTGCTGGACGCAGTCAACGAGGTGAATCAGGCGATAAACGAGGTGTCTGCGACCATCAGCGAGAGCTCGGAAGGGTCGGACGATATATCTCTAGAGATCAGCGACATCGCCGGCTCGGTCTCGGAGATAAAGCTCACCTCCGAAAGGCTGGCGAACTTGAGCGGAAGCCTGATAGGCTTGGTTAAGAGGTTCGATCTCTGATTGTTCAAAGGGTTACCCTTTGTGGGGGTGGTTGAATGACCTCTTGGGAAGCGCAAGCCGCTTCTATGGTGGAAAAGCAGATTTTTGGCAGGGGAATTCGCTCGGAGAGGGTTCTGGCCGCCATGCGCTCCGTGCCCAGGCACTATTTCGTCCCGAAGGAGTTTCAGGACAGCGCCTGGATAGACAGTCCCCTGCCTATCGGAGATGAACAGACCATTTCACAGCCTTACATGGTGGCGCGGATGACGGAGCTCCTCTCCCCCGAGGAGAAGAACTCCGTCCTCGAGATAGGGACCGGCTCGGGCTACCAGGCGGCAGTGCTGGCCTCGATGGGCACCAGGGTCACTAGCATCGAGAGGATCTTTTCGCTTGCCGAGAGGGCGCGAAGGACCTTGAGCTCGCTTTGTTACGAGGTATCGGTGATCTGGTCCGACGGACGGGAGAGGGGAGAGTGCACCGGCCCCTTTGACAGGGTGATAGTGACTGCCGCAGCGCCGTACCTGGAGGAGTGGTGGAGCGAGATCCTGTCTCCAGGCGGCAGGCTGGTGGCCCCTGTCGAGGTTATGTCCGGCGGCGAGAGGCTTCTGCTGCGAGAGAAGAAGGGCGACGGCTCGTTAGACGATACTTGGAGCGATTACTGCCGTTTCGTGCCCCTCTTGAGCGGAACCGAAAGACCGCCCGACTGACGAGGCGACCCGTTGAGGTCAGGGTTTTTCCGCGGGCTGTCGACCGGAGAGCTGTTTTCAGTTCGCTCGCTCAGCATCTCGGGGCTGGTTGCGGCGGTCTATGCCGTCGCCACGATCCTTTTCGCGCCTCTCTCCTTCGGATATGTGCAGATTCGCGTCTCCGAGGCTCTCACAGTTCTGCCCTTCATCCTGCCACAGGCCGTGTTCGGACTGTTCATCGGCTGTCTCTTCGCCAACCTGCTGTGCGGCCTGGGGTTGATAGACGTCCTGCTGGGCAGCGGGTCGACTCTTATTGCCGCGATCATCTCGTCGGCGATGCCGTCCGCGTGGCTTGCCGCGCTGCCGCCCGTGATTGTAAATTCGCTGGTTGTCGGAGGGTACCTGTCGTTCATCATGGGCGCGCCGTTTATCATATGCGCGGGGCATGTCGCCCTCGGGCAGACGGTCGCCTGCTTTCTGCTGGGAGTTCCGCTGACCAAGGTTCTGAGGTCAAGAATTGAAAGGGGCGGGGACGACCCCGCCCTGTGAACTCGTCTATTTTCTCCTCCATTTTACGCCGTCGGGGGTGTCCTCGAGGATTATCCCCATGGCGACAAGCTCGTCACGCAATTCGTCCGCCCTTGCAAAATCCCTTTCCTTCCTGGCGCTGTCGCGCTTCTCTATCAGTTTCAGGATCTGTTCGTCGTCTCCGTCGACGTCGTCGGCCTTGCCCGGAATGCCCATGACCTCCTCGACAATGCCGAAAAATGCCTCGGCGGACACAAGGAAGGAGTTCTCGATCTCCTGGTGGTCTTTAAGGTAGGTGTTGACGGACTTGACCGCCTCGAATACCGTGCCGAGCGCCGCGGCGGTGTTGAAGTCGTCGTCCATGGAGGAGATGAAGCGTTCCCGGTAGCCTTCGAAGAGCGATTCGTAATCGTCCCTTGAGCTATCGACGCGCTTCCTGTGCTCTTTGGCGTGTTGCAGGTCGAGCAGGCAGTTCTCCAGACGATCGACCGCCCCGAGGGACTGTTTGAGGCTGTCTTCGGAGAAGTTGAGCGGCGATCTGTAGTGGGCGCTGAGCATGAAGTGGCGTATCGCCTTGGCCGGGTAGCGTTCGAGCGTCGCCCTCGCCGTCAGGAAGTTGCCCAGCGACTTGGACATCTTCTCCCTGTCGATGAGAAGGTAGCCGTTGTGGATCCAGTAGCGGACGAACTGCTTCCCGGTGGCGGCCTCCGCCTGGGCGACCTCGTTCTCGTGGTGAGGAAAGGTTAGGTCGGTTCCCCCGGAGTGTATGTCGATCGTGTCGCCAAGATATTTCATGGACATGGCGCTGCACTCTATGTGCCACCCCGGACGCCCCTCCCCCCAAGGGCTTGGCCAACTCGGTTCGCCCTCCTTTTTGGCCTTCCAGAGGGCGAAGTCCAGGGGGTGCCTCTTTCTCTCGTCGACCTCTATCCTGGCGCCCGACTGAAGCTCGTCCAAGCTCTGCTTGGCCAGGACGCCGTAGGAGGGAAAGCTCGCCACATCGAAGAAGACGTCGCCGTTCACATCGTAGGCGTGCCCCTTATCGACCAGCCTCTCTACCAGGGAGACTATCTCGGATATGTGCTCGGTCGCCTTCGGGGCATGAGTGGGCCGTTTCACCCCGAGAGCGTCAGCGTCCTTGTAGTACTCGGAGATAAACCTGTCCGCGAGCTCGTCCACGGGTATTCCCTCGCGGTTCGCCCGGTCGATCATCTTGTCGTCGATGTCGGTGAAGTTCTGGACGAAATCGACTTTCAGGCCTTTGAACTCCAAGTACCTGCGGAGGACGTCGAATACTATGAACGGCCTGGCGTTCCCAATGTGGAAGTAGTCGTACACCGTGGGACCGCAGCTGTAAAAAGTCACATGCCCCTCTTTGAGGGGGACGAACGGCTCTTTCTTTCGTGTCAGGTCATTATAAAGCGTTAAACCCATCTCCACGCACCTCCAATGCTTTCTGACGGGTATTATATAATAATGCTATGAGGAGCGCATGTTTATCTCTCCCTGT
>JAAYLU010000032.1 GCA_012521675.1 Synergistaceae bacterium
CGAGGACCTTCCGATCCTGCGAAGCATGGGCAAGTACTCCATCACCATGCTGCACTTGGAGGAGGGGGACGTCCACAAGGATGACGCCGCGCACAGGCTCGGAAAACACCTGGCCGGGGAGGGCATCTTTCTTAAAGGCCCGGAGGAGGGCAAGATCAATCTCTGCTCGAACTGGAACGGGCTCATAGTCTACGACGAGGAAGCGATATACACCATCAACGAAGACTTGGACTTGATCGTGGCGACCGTCCCCAACAAGGTGCCCGTCGGGAAGAACGAGCCTGTGGCGGGAGTCAGATGCCTGCCCCTTACGGTCAAGGAGGAGCAGATAACTAGAGCGGGCTCTATCGCGCTGCCGATCACGGTGTTCCCGTTTCACCCGCTGAAGACCGCCCTTATTACGACTGGAAGAGAGATTGTCGAGGGGCGGATCAGGGACGCCTTCGCCCCCAAGCTGGTGCGCAAGCTCGCATTCTACGGGTCGACCCTTATGGAGCAGATGATAATCGGGGACGAGGAGGAGGAGATCGTCTCGGCCATCCAGGCCTTCCTGAACAAGAAAGCGGAGCTTATCATCGTGACGGGCGGGATGAGCGTGGATGCCGACGACCGCACTACGGCCGCGATTGTCCGGGCCTCGGAGAGCGTCATCTTCAAGGGGGTTCCGGCTCTTCCCGGTGCCAGGCTAATGTTGGCGCTTCATGGGAAGACAAAGATCGTGGGTGCCCCCGCGTGCGTGGTAAGGGACGAGTGGACGAGCATGGATCCTGTTTTAAACAGGCTTTTCGCAGGCTTGATCCCCACTCTCGCAGAGGTTCGCCGATGGGGAGTAGGAGGTTTTTGCAGAAGATGCCGCGTCTGCAACTACCCGATGTGCGCGTTCGCGTCGAGATGATGGACCCGTCCGCGATTTTGCGGTCTAACGAGATCCGCCCAACTCCTCTTCGCAAAAAGACACTGGCGCTTTTGCTTGAAGCCGGAGAGCCCCTCTCTTTGAAGACCCTGTTCGAGCGCTTCTCCGTAAAGCAGCCGGACAGGGTCTCTTTATACAGGACGCTGGATCTGCTCGAGCGAAAGGGGATAGTCCATAAAGTCCTGGGGGCTGACGGTGCCTGGAGGTACTGCGCACATTCGCCGGAGGAAGAGGGCTGCCCCGGCAATCACGCGCATTTTTTATGCCTTGAATGCGGCAGGATGATCTGCCTGCCCGAGCAGCCTATCCCGATGGTCGAGCTTCCAGGGGGGTATGTAGTGCAGGGGAAGCAGCTGCTGGCCTACGGGCTATGCGCAAAGTGCGCACGGGGCGGTTAGCGCTATAAGGGCCTCACCTCAGCGAACCCTGACGAGCAATCGCCTCCCGGTCTCCTCGGCGAGACCCAGAAGAGGCAGCACCCGCTCAAGGTGTTCCCTGGAGCCCAGGCCAGAGAGAAAGCCGTTGACCTTTGCGGCCGCCGGAGAGTTCATCAGGTCGCGTCCATCGGGATATAGGGCGTTGAAATGAGCCATGAGCTCCCTGTCCTGCCTGAGGTAGAACTTCTGGTGATAGTCCTCCGCGGGGAAGAACTCCCTTAATTCCTCCACTTTGGTTTCAACCCTTCTCCTTGTTCTTTCGACCTCTCTCGCAAGGCTTTGCTCGGCGGAGCTGCGCTGCTCCTCTCCATCGGTGAATACCGCCGACCTGTACTGGGTGGACCAGCCGCGCAGGGAGGGGTTGTGCCCGCGCCAGAAAACGGCCAGGAGGTCCTCGTAGGATACGACCTCGGGGTCGAAGTCGACCTGTATCGTCTCTGTGTGATCCCCTATGTCGTCGTAGGTGGGGTTGGGCGTCGTACCCCCGGCGTAGCCGACTCTCGTCCTGATCACCCCTTCAAGAAGCCCGAACCGGGCGTCCGGCCCCCAGAATCACCCCATTGCGAAGGCGGCGCTCCGAAGACCCACAGGGATGTCTTCATCCATCGGGGGAAGGTGTCCGGCCGAAGCTCGTCGGCCGAACAACAGGGATACGACCATCACCAAGGACAATACTGTTTTCACACCCTATCCCTCCTGCACTCTTTATCGGTTGTCGTTTCTCCCCCCCAGGTGCTAGTATATTGGCTGGATCAGCAATGGTAGGGAGGAGAAGTTCCGTCATGAAAGAATCATCGGTAGATCTGCTGTTTTTTACAGGCACGGGCAACACCCTGGTGGCAGCTCGCTCAGTCGCCAACGCGCTTCGAGAGGGAGGGAAAACCGTCCGGCTTATGAGGCTGGAGAATGGAATTCACGCCCTATCCGATGACGCGGCGCTTGGGATCGCCGTCACAACCGCCTGTTTTTCCACTTACCCCTTTGCCTGGGAGGTCCTCGAGCGACTCCCCGAGGGAAGAGGCAGAAATGCATTCGCCATCTCGACCATGGCCGGGTACTCCGGCGGCCTGAGAGGCCCCTTGAGGTCCCTGGTCGTCAAAAAAGGGTACCGGCCTCTCGGATACGCCGAGTTCCTCATGCCCTCGAACTACGCGAACAAGTCGATACCCGAGGGTCTGAACCGGGAGAGGATCGTGAAATGCGAGGAGAAAGCCGCGAAGTTCGCAACCAGGCTGCTGGAGGAACGTACTTCATGGCGTCGCGGAGGTCCGCTATCACCGTTTTTCAACCTTCTCGCCAGAAAGACAGGCAAGCCGTGGAGCTTCATGAAAAAGCTGTTGCCTCTCTCGGTGGACGAGAGAAAGTGCATTCAGTGCGGCAAGTGCGTCCGTCTTTGCCCGGTCAAGAATATAGTAATGGAGGAATATCCCAAGTTCATGGACCGGTGCGTCGCCTGTCAGCGCTGCTTCGCCTTCTGTCCCCCGGCCGCCATTTTCGTCCCCGGCAAGGATTTCAAACAGTACAGGGCGGTCGATTACGACACTCTGACTTCCTCGGACCTCTAGAGCATCAGCGCCCTCTTTCGATCAAGAGCGGCGCTGATTATTTATTCCCAGTTCGTGATGTCCCTTCCGGCCCCCTCGCCGCCCTCCTCCCCGTCCGGCCCCTTGGAGAAGAGGTCGAACTCGGAGTGGTCTCCGGGCATGCGGTAGACGTAATTGCTCCCCCACGGGTCTACCGGAAGCTTCCTTATGTAACCACCGTCGCGGTAGCGTCTCGGCTCGGGCGGGCTGGTCGGCTTGCTGACCAGGGCTTCCAAACCTTGCGCGGTGGTCGGATACATGCTGTTGTCCAGCCTGTACATCTCGAGGGCCTGCTCTATCTCCCTGATCTGGACGGATGCAGCCGTCCTCTTCGCCTCCTCTCCCTGGCCGACGATCTTCGGAGCCACGAGGGCGGCCAGAAGGCCCAGGATGACGACTACAACCAGGACTTCGACGAGGGTGAATCCCCTTCTTCTGCTCATTCCGAGGTGCATGTCCCTCTCCTCCTTTTTCTCATATTCTACCAGTTAACCGGCGAGGCTCGACAGCTCGAAGATCGGAAGCAGGATAGCAAGGACGACGAATCCGACGGAAAAGCCCAGGAAGAGCACCAAGGCCGGCTGCGCCAGGGTGGATATTCTCTCCATGCTCTCCAGTGCATCCTCCCAGTTCATGTCCGCAACCTGCTTCACGGCGCCGGGAAGGTCTCCTCCCATCTCGCCGACTCTAAGCATGTAGATCACATCTTCGGAGAAGGTTCCCTGCTTCTCCAGCGCCCGGTCGAAGCGAAACCCCTCCTTGACCAGGCGCGCCGCCTCAAGCCACCTTTCCTGGTTCGCGTCCATCGACGAAGCCATGTTCAGCGCCTGAACCAGGGGGATGCCCGCCGAGAGCAGAGTGCCGAGGTGGGACATCACGAGGGAGAGGGTGATCTTCTCTCTCACTCTCCTGAACACTGGCAGTGCGAACTTCTTTTTTCTACGCCTGAGGAGCAGAAACCCCAGGGCCAGGAGGATCAGGAGGACGACTCCCCATTCGCGAAGAAAATCCGTAATCGCCAGCAGTATCCTGGTCGGCATGGGGAGCTGCTGCCCCATCTCCGAGAAGAGCTCGGTAAGCCTGGGGACCACATACGTCAGAAGAAAGACCACCACTCCTATTCCTATGACTGTCATGGCGACCGGGTAGGTGAGGGCGGAGCGTATCTTTCGTCTCTGCCTGTCCTCGATGGCGTACTGAATGGAGATCTGCTCGAGGACGCCGGTCAGAGCGGCCGTTCGCTCGCCCGAGTCGACTATGCGCACAAGATCCTCCCTGAAAAGGCCGGTCTCCTCGAGCGCCGTCGAGAGGCGCTTGCCGGCATGCACGCTCTCATGAAGATGAAGGCAGGTGGCGGCGATCCTCTTGTCGGAGGAGTGGCGGCTGAGAAAGCGCAGCGCCTCGGCAAGCGGGATCCCCCTGTTGAGATACGCGGCGAGGCCTTTGCAGAAGAGCGAGTGATACGCAAGGGTGAAGACCTTGCCCTTCTTCACTGAGGCAGCGGCTCCCTCGACTATATCCACGGCCACGAGGTTCTGCTCCGCGAGCAGCTCTCCCGCCCTGACGCTCGACGGGGCGTCGATCACCCCTTTGCGCAGCTTGCCCGTCGCGTCGTAGGCCGAGTATCTATACGAGGGCATCTATCGCGCCTCCTCGGCGAACTCCGTGGCCGACACAACCCGGAGCAGCTCCTCCGGGGAGGTCCTGCCCTCGCGCAGCGCGTCGAGTCCAAGCTCCCAGAGGGTCCTGAATCCGTGCCTGCGAGCCTCCGCCCTTACCCTCGACTGAGGGGCGTTGGAGGCCACCATCTCCCTCAGTTCGTCGTCGAGCAGGAACTGCTCGTACAGCCCGACTCGTCCGATGAAACCGGTCCCCATACAGCTCGGGCATCCAGTTCCCCTGACGACCCTGTCCAACCCTTCCTTTCGGAAGAGGGAGGGCGCCTCGAACTCCCTCGCGCAATCGGGGCAGACGGTTCGCACAAGCCGCTGCGCTATTGCGCCGAGCAGCGAGCCGGCCGCGAGATAGGGCTCTATCCCCATGTCTATCAGCCGGACAACGGCGGATATCGAGTCGTTCGTATGTAGGGTGGAGAGCACCAGGTGACCTGTGAGCGACGCCTGCACGCCGATATGGGCCGTGTCAAAGTCCCTCATCTCTCCTATCATGACAATGTCCGGGTCCTGGCGCAGTATCGACCGCAACGCCGAGGGGAAGGTCACCCCGGCCTTCTCGTTGACCTGTATCTGTCCCACTCCCGGGACGGCATACTCTATCGGGTCCTCGACCGTGATGATGTTCACTGCGGGCTTGGCGAGCGCCTGCAGGATGGCGTACATGGTGGTCGTCTTTCCCGAGCCGGTCGGGCCGGTGAAGAGTATGAGCCCGTGGGGGTTCCTGATGAGGTCCTCCATGATATCCCTGGACGCGGCGTCCATCCCCAGCTGCTCCAAGGAGAGCAGCCCGGAGCCCTTGTCGAGGATGCGAAGCGCTATCCTCTCCCCGTGCTGAACCGGCACGGAGTTGACGCGGATATCCACGGCCCTCTTGCCCACGGTGATGCCTATGCGCCCGTCCTGCGGAGCGAGTCGCTCGGCTATGTCCATCCTGGCCATGACCTTGATCCTGCTGGTCAGGGGCGCCTGTTGGTTCCTCGGAAGCCTGAGCCTGTCGTGCAGCACCCCGTCGACGCGGAACCGTATGAGCACCTCGTCCTCGAACGGCTCGACGTGAATATCAGTGGCCCGTATCTTCAACGCCTCGCGCAGCAGGCTGTTGACGAGCTTGATGACGGGGACGTCGACCGAGTCGCTCTGCACGTCCTCCCGCAGGAAATCGTCATCATCGTCGATTCCGGTCATCTCGGAGAGGGTGTCGTCCGTCACGCCCCCGCGAAGGTCGTAAAGACGGCTCAACGCTGCATCTATCGCCTCGCGCGGGTGTATCTCCCAGTCGGCCTCCTTGCCGTACGACGCGGCCAGCAACTGGGCGCTTGGAAATGCCTCCAGCGATGAGAGGGCCACCACCATGCGCCCCTCGTCCTCCCTGATTGGAAGGATGTCCGCCGCCTTCAAGGCGTCAAGGCTGACCTTGCCCCTGATAAGAGGCGCGATCTCTTCAATGTCCGGGAGTTTAACGGTAGTCAAGGTCTGCTCCACCCCCCGCTATTTCGACTGAGTTTTGACAGCCTCACGATACTCCTTCTCCATCCTCTCCCACAGGCTCTTCTCCATAATGCTCGGGCCGTGCTCGCCCAGCGTGATCTCGCTTGTCATCTCCGCCGCTTCCTCGGGAGTCTCTAGGATGTAGGGGGTTAGGAAGATCATCAGCTCTACCTTCTCGCGCTGTTTGACAGAGCGAGTGAACAGGCCTCCTACCAGCGGTATGTAGGAGAGGCCGGGGACCCTGGCCTTGATGCTCTTCTCCGCCTCCTTGATCAGGCCGCCCAGAATGAGGGTGTTGCCGGACCCGACCATGACGTTGGTCTTGATCTTGCGCTTGGATGTGACCGGAGTCTCCGACGTCATAGCGGTCAGGACCTCCTCGACGATCTGCTCCACGTCGAGCGCGACGAGGTTTCCACTGCGTATCGACGGCGTCACGTTGAGTATCAGGCCCGTATCCTTGTACTCGTAGCTGCTCTGCACCGAGCTGGCGCTGCTTATATCTGAGAGCTTGCCCTTCAGCTGGGGGATCACCTGCCCCACCTGCAGCTCGCTCGGCAGGTTGTTGGTGCACATGAGCCGAGGCATCGACAGCACGTTTATCGCGTCGAACTTCTTCAGCAGGTCGAGATAGGCGTACACAAGGCCCATGCCCTTGTACTCCGTCCTGAGGCCGTAGGTGGGATTCCCCTGGGAGTCAGTGCCGGTCCTGTAAGTGGTCTCGGTCTTCGACAGCTCCCTGAACCAGTCGATTATCGAACCCGGCACCGCGCCACCCATGTTCATCTGGCCTGCTATGACTGCATCCCCGCCCACCGAGCCTCCCCATGTAGCCCAGTCGATCCCGGCGTTGTCCAGCTTCGTGAGGTTGACCTCCGCTATGAGGCCCCTGATGAGAACCTGCCTGGGGAGTGAGTCTATCGTCCCGATTATCTCCGAGATTGTCTTGAAGACCGTCGGGGAGGAGGCGACTATGAGGCTGTTCGAAGGCACGTCCGGCACGACCGAGGCCTTGAGTTTGCCCGACTCCGCCTGGGCGGCCAGTATCGTGGTTAGCTGCTCCGCGACCACCTTGGCATCTGCGTTCTGGAGCTGGTAGACGTGGAGTTCACCTGTCTTCGGCACCACGTCCAGCTCGGCTATTATCTTCTCCGCGTGCCTTATCTCCTTGTCCTCGCCCGCTATCACGATCTGCCTGCCGGAGGAGTCCGCGACCACCGCCAAGCCGAACACCGGGCTGCCGTGCACCTGGGCCAGCGTCGCAAGGTGAGAGGCTATCATCTCAGGAGCTCCGAAATTAATCTTGATCGTCTTGGAGCTCACTATCTTGTCGGGTCGGTCCAAGGCCTGGATGACACTCACCGCTCTGTTCACATCCGTCGCCCTGCCAGTCAGGAGAATGTCGTTGCCCCTTCCCACAGGCTGTACAGCCACTGTCTTTCCAGAGGTCTGCATTACTGCCTGAAGGATGAACTCGGCTGTGACATAGTTGAGAGGGACGACCTGCGAGACAGTCTGCTCCCCTTCGCCCGGTCCGGTCCTTCCGCTTCGGACGGAACTCTCGGCGGAGGCCCCCGGCTCCAGGGGGA
Source organism: Synergistaceae bacterium (assembly GCA_012521675.1). NCBI lineage: Bacteria > Thermotogati > Synergistota > Synergistia > Synergistales > Synergistaceae > Synergistaceae bacterium. Next base: position 7,687 of record JAAYLU010000032.1, read on the forward strand.
TGATCTTGCTGAAGGTCCCTACGTTCTGCAGGGTGTATCCGTTCATCTCGAGCACGGAGAGGAGCACCTGCCTCGCCTCTCCGAGGGGGACGGGCTTCGGCGAGATGACCGATATCGACCCCTTCACATCCGGGTTGAGCACAAGGTTCTCCTGCAGCAGCTCAGCCATAAAGCGCACGAACTTCACCATCTCGACGTCCTGGAAATTGAACTGGACGTTGCCCGACTCCCGCATCAGTCTCGCCGATTCAAGGAGGGCGAACTCGTCGTCGGATCCATTCTCCGGTTCCGCCGTCTGAGCGTAGAGAGGCGCGCTCACTGTCAGAAGCAAAACTGCTAATATAAAAACCGATATTCGAGCGATGCGGGTCATTCTGCTCTCTCCTTTGCTATCTCCATATCCGGCAGATAAAAAACGAACGATCCGGGTCCTCCGTCCGGACGAACGAAAAGCGAATCCGTCCTGACGAGAGTCACCTTCCTGCACGAAAAGCCCTCCGGCACATCTTCCTGGCGATCAAAACCAAACTCCGCGGTCTCCCAGGAATAATCATCCTCTCTTCCCCTGTCCTCGAGCTTCCCGGCCGCGTTCTTCAGCCATAGAGAGCGGGCAAGGAAGAGATTGTCCCGTTCTAATCTGACTTCCTCGAGCGCGCGGGCGGACATCGCGAGCAGCCTCAAGCCGGCCGCCGCCGACAGACCGAGGATGGCCACGGATATCATTACCTCCAAGAGAGTGAAAGCCCTTCTTCCTATCATACTCTTCATACTCTTCACCAGACAGCTATTTAATATTATAATTCAGCATCTCCGGTTTTCCTCCCCGAACCACTTGTACATCAAAAGTACTGCCGCTCATAAGGGAGTTTACCACGTTTACCACATCCCCCATATTGCGAATCTCCACCCCGTTCACCGACTGGACGACGTCTCCGGGCTTGACACCGAGCGACGTCAGTATGCTGTTTTCGTCGAGCCACTGAACCTCCACACCCTGCGCTGTCTCGCCGTTGAACTTGGGCCTCAAGCGAAACTTCTTCATCTCCTCGAGCGGGTCCATCAGGAGCTGATTGACCAGCTCTCTTGATATGGCTCCCTGCTGCCCGGGGCGAGCCGCGGCGACCGCCTTGGAGGGGGTTGACCTGGCGCCAAGGGAGGGTGCGGTCTTCGCGCCGGACGGCTTTCCGCTGTAGCGCAGAAGGACGGTCAAAGTGGCCTGCCCCTTCTGCAGTATGATGCTGTCTTCCTCCACCTCGGCCAGATCGTAGCCCTTTATTGAATGTCCCTTCAAGACTATCATCTGAGGCTTGCCATCCTCCTGGATCCAGACGGATATCCCCGGAATTGTACCGGTCAGCCGGATTCCCTCCAAGTCGTACAGCTCCCCCGCCGTTATCTCGAGGCTGTCGTCTTCAAAGTCGGAAAGGCCCCGGGCGAGAAACGGGTCGCCTTCGACGAAGTCCTTAAGGGTCAGAGCACCGCTCCCGATCCCATCGCTCTTGCCCGAGGTCAAATGCGGTGCGGTTAAGAGCGCTTTGGCCCCCCTTATCTCCTCCCTGACTAGAAACTCCCCAAGTGTTGCGGCCGCCCAGTAACCCATAATGCCGGAGAACAGGATCACGGCCCCTGTGCGCAGACAGAAGAGGAACGCCCTCTCGGATTTCAGCCGGGAGTAAATACGACTAAACGGCTGTAAAACCGCCGAACCAAAGATGCCGCTCACTTACTCTCCCCCCTTTTCCTCATCAGCGTCCACTCTCCGGATGCCTCTTTCGTAATAGGAAGCATGGACTTGCCCATTTCCAACAGGTCAGCCCTCTGGCCCGATATGGACATGTCGGCCTCTTCGATCTTCTGCGTCCCTAGGTTTATCACGAAATCACCGGTAATTTCAAGATCACCGGCCGTCTGAACCCCTTCAAGAAAGAGGAGAGGGGGACGCAATTTTATCGTGCCTGCAAATGATGATAAGAGCAAAGGTCCCTGCCCCGGCAGCGGGAGACTCAATGAGAGCGACTCCATTTGAAAGCTTCCTTTTAACGACAGCGACAGCAGGCTTTCCATAATATGCGGGGTCAAGGTAACCAAAGCGGCTTCAGCGGAGGCGATCGGGGCCGACAGGCGCGCTCCTCTCACCACGACGCGCAGCGGAGACTCCTCCGCCATCATGGCGGCCGACTCAAGCCCCAGGCCATTCTGCGCCAGGGCAAGAGTTCCCTTGTTCCAAACATACGCAAGGGCCGTCTCCTTCGGAAAAAAGAGATAAAAAGAGATGGCAAAGGAGACGATGGCCAGTACGACGGCGGACAAAACCGCGACAAGGCGTCTCATTGGGCGCCTCCCAGAAGGAGATAGACCGTGAGAGTGCGGACCTCGTCCTTGCCCCTCACCGCCCTGACATCCGCCGAGAAGGCGACTATTCCCCTTCTCTCCATCTCCTGTATGAACGTCGCCAACTTCTCTGCGGTTATCCCCTCGAGAGTGACTGACACGGCGTCGCGGCCGCCCCTCGAGGCCGCGCTGCTGAGGCTCACCATGTTGGAGCGCATCCCGAGCTCGCCGACCATATTGGAGACGGTGGTCAGAAGTTCTCCGTCCGATACCTTCTCGACCCGAGCCGAGTCCACAGAGTCCGCTGCTTTTGTATTAAGAGATGAACACTCTCGGAGCACCGCGATCAGGTCGTCGAACCTGCCGCTCTGCAGCGAGCGGCGCATCCTTAGGTCGCGTGCGTCGCTCCAGAAGGAAAATGCCGCGCCCCAAGCCAGAAGTCCGAATAAAAAGATGTAAAAAGCCCTTTTCTTCCAAGCCGAGCCGTCGAGGCCGGCTAAGAGAGAGCCTGGGGACAAAGCCGATGGCAGTCTCACTGCGAACTCCTCCTTAAAGACAGGGTAAAGCGAAGCCCTCCGCCCGGTATCTGCTGTATGTCGCCGAGCGTGGCTCTGAACCCACCGCTGTCCGCCGCTGTACGAAGGGCCTGTATCGACTCCATCTTTTCCGCCGTGCCCGTGATATCGGCCGTTTCTCCCGTGTAGCGCAGCTGCTCCACCAAGGGGAAACCATCCTTCCTGCCCTCCTCGTCCAGCCATGTCCTGCCCATATGAGCAAGTATCCCGGAGAAATCGCTCTCCGACTTTCCATGCCCGCGCAGCGCCGCCAGTTTTTCCTTTGCCTGGGAAAGAGGGTCCACTACTCGTTCATTCTTGCCGAAGACATCCTGGTAAAGAGCGATCCCTTCGTCTGCGAAATAGCTCATCGATGAACGAAGTTGACCGAGCATCGTGAATTGAACAATGCACATCACGACCCCGGCGGCCGCGGCGCAGCCGAGGAACTTCAGAAAGAGTCTCGCGGTCCTCTCTCGGGCCAAGGAGGCCGCGAGCGCAGGCCTCGAAATGTTGATCTCGGTCAATCTGGGAAAACGGGTGACGGTCTCCCGCGCAGACTCCAGAAGATCCTCCGCCCGGTCAGAACTCCAGACGCCGTCGGCGGAGAGTTCCATCCCGGCCGCAGTCGCCAGTGCCATCGCCCTGCGCGTCTCTCCTTCCATGTCCCCGTCATCGGGGCTGGAGTCGCGGCAATTTAAGTTGACCGGCATGCCATCCTTGAACACTGCCGACGCACAGACATAATCGTCGCGGTAGACCGCGGCTCCATTCCCATCGACCGCTCCGGCAAGGGCCAAGGGAAGAGGCCAGACAACGCTGCGCTGAAGGATCGGGTCCAGTTCCCCTCCCGGTATCTCCCCGCTCCAGAGACAGAGAGCCGCGCCCTCTGACCCGCTCTTCGTCCTCCCTGTGAAGAAGGGAACCATTTCGACCTCCTCTTCACCCGAGAGAAGGGAACGAAATTTCAGTGAGAGCGCGTTCCGGACATCACCGGCCGACCGAAAGGGGAAGGAAAAAGAATGGATTGATGTCGTCTTCAACGGGAACAGCAACAGCGCCCCCTCCGAAGGCGCCTGAACAGGGGTACCGTCTTCCCTCGTCGGACCGGAATAAAAACCATCTGGGCGTTTTATATAATATGAAGAGATCTGCATAGGCTCTAGACAGGCTCCTCCCATCGAACAGTTTTCCATTGAAACGGCTTGCCGTTCAGTATACCTCTAAACACGAGGACTTCGCCATCTTCGAAAGCCACTTTGAATGTGGCGGAGAACCAGTCGCTCCGGAACGAGATGAGGTTCATCAGCTTGGGCGCAGCATCTGAGGGGAGGCCTGATATCTGAGCGAGATCCATGATCGACTCCAGCGTTGTTTCAGCTCTGCCTGCGACTATCCTTCCCGCCAGCCTGCCGTCGAGCCCCTCCAGGATCGACAGAACCTCGGCGGGCGCAGTGTTCGCGTTTATACGCCCGGAGGACCATACGGTCAGAAGAGAGTCTAGACCCGGCCTTCCGCCGTAACCGTAAAGCAGATCCGGGGTCATCCCGGGCACCAAGAGCAGCTCCTCAAGCGATAGAATAGGCCGATTCAGAAAATCCGGTCTCTCCTCGCCTCCCAGGCGAGGCTCGGAGTCCTCGTCGATAAAATCCAGCACGACCGACGCTAAATACTCTGCGCTCGCCGCGGTCCAGATGCTCTCCCAGGGCACTTCGAGCTCCCTTCTCAGGGTCTTTCCGTCCGGCAAAAAAAGCCTGTTGATCGGTATCTTGTCGTCCAGGGGCTCGATCGTCATGGTCACAGAGACCCCTGCGTCCGGGAAATCGAAGACCCTCTCGGCAAACTGCTCATCCAAGGGAGAATGAGATCTCCCCGGATGTAAAGACAGCAACATCTTCGCGGCATCCATTACCACCTCGGACGCCATGCGAGCCGTGAACATACGGCGCTCCCGGTCCAACCTCTTCATGGTGCGCCTTGTGAACATCGCGAACCCAAGGGAGGCCGTGACCAGGAAGACTGAGACGAGCAGCACCGAGATCAGCACCACTCCTCTCCTCCTGCCCGACGGAGGACTACATGGGAGGGAGCCAGTCCTCATAAGGGAACTCCTCCTCCTTCGACTTTACCATAATACGTATCCCTCGCGGGCGCCTTCCCGAGTACTCGTCGCTCCACTCGCCATCCTCGGGATCAAGGAGTTCGACCCTGAAAAAATCCGCCGCCGGTAGGAGTAACACTCCCTCCGACGGGTCGAGCATGTCCCAGTTGACCTCCTCGGGCATGGCACGGGGTAGCACCCAGCGATACAGTCCGGTCTCTCCGGTCCAGCCCACGCCTAGCTGCACCAATTTATAGGCCCGCACACCTGTCTCCTCGTATGCATCGCTCCAAAAAGCCAGCCTGTCGTCCGCGGCACCTCCCAGGAGATCCTTGTGGAGAAGCACCACGGCGGCCCCGCCAAGGACTTCCAAGGGAGAGGACCTGAACTCCCTCAGGACCCGCCTGAAGAAGTACTCCATCCTCTGTTCGTTCGCCTCCTCGAGCCTGACGTCCTCGAACCTGCGAACCACGGCCACGGACGGGGCGAACGCGATGGCCGCGATGATGCCGAACAGCGCCGTCGCGACGAGGACTTCCACGAGGGTAAAACCCCTCGAACCAGGCATTGTCACGCGGGTGACCAGACCAACACGCATTTTTTTATAAAATCCACCGGATGATAGGACATCTTGGCAACCCTCATTCCCTCGTCGTCCATATCCTCCTCTCGGTTCACGAACTTGAACGAGTGAGCCGTGTTCTTGAGGAAGAGCCTGTTTATAGCCTGGTACGCCCCCTTGAATCGCCTCAAAGCCTTCTCGAAATGAACGACTATCGTGTCGTCGTCGATGACCTCTGCCACCGTGTAGGCTATCATGTTCCCGTCGACCTCAATGGCGCCCGCCAGAAGCCTCTCGGCAGGTGGATTCAGACCCAAGAGATCCCTGATCGCCCTGTCCTCCTGCTCAAGGTAGGGTGTGTGCTCCTGTTCCCTCATCCAGACGTCCTGTCCCTCCAATACGGAGGCTACCTCCTCTCCCGAGAGGGCCTTGTAATTATATCGATAGCTGCGGACAAACTGGTTGAAATGGCTTCTTTTTCGCGAAAACCTGTTTCCCTTCAGCTCCACTAGCTCCCTTACCGAGTATACGTATTCCCACTGGGAACGATCCTCCCTCAGGACTATTCTTCCTCCCGGAAGCCCGCGCAAGATCTCGCAAAGGCCGTCTGGAACGTAATGGAACGTCACGCCCATCGGGAACCTCCTGTGAAGCAGCTCCTCCCAATCTATCTCTCTCCACTCGCCCGCGGGCGCCCAGAAGGCGCCGTCGCGAGCCCGAATCCAGCACAGACCGTCCTCGAATGCCCATTCGAGACCGTGGATATTCCTCCAGCCCCACAGGCTGCCAGGGGAGTACCACGAGGATTTTCGGGGGGAGAGCGAGTAGAGCCTCCCGTACTCGGCGGCCCTATCCCGGGAGACGGGTGTAAAATCGAAAGGCATGGTTTTTCCCTCCCGCCGCTTCAGCCCGGCCGAGGGCTGGTACAAGACGAACCCCGGATTCCGGACTCTGCGTATTGTACCATAGTTGAAAGGCCGCACGCTTCCGCATAGTTCGGTACGGGCGCGTGCGGCCTGAAAATAGGCAAAAACACCGAGAGAGGATCAACCCAGGCCGAGGAACCTCCCCCCTTGGAAGACCAGCACGGCCCCGCCGTATCCGACCAGCGTCGTGTAAACGACCATGAACAGAGTCCAGCCCCAGCTCCCCGTCTCCTTTCGGAAGGCCGCGACAACGGCGACGCACGGGACGTACAGCAGGGTCATGATCAGAAAGGCATAGGCCGACAAGGGTGAGAAGAGTGCGGACAGGCCCGCGGCTAACCCCGCCTCCCCCGCGCCGAGAAGTGCCCCCAGAGTCCCCACCACGACCTCCTTCGCGAGAAATCCGAAGAGCAGGGCGACCGCGGCCTGCCAGAAGCCGAACCCCGCAGGCGCCAGGAGGGGAGCGAGCAGTCTGCCGACGCGTCCCACGAGACTCTCCGTCGACGCATACTCCACGCCGGATGGGAAGCTGGCCATCACCCACACGGCTACCACGGCCAGCAGGATGAAGGTGCCGGCCTTCTGCAGAAACTGGAAGCTCCTCTCCCACGCATGGCGGAGCACCATCGAGGCCGAGGGAACGTGATAGGGGGGAAGCTCCATCACCAGCTGCGACGACTCTCCTTTAAAAAGAGTCGACCCCAGTACCTTGGCAGACAGGACCGCGACGACTATGCCTATCACGTAAAGGGAGAATACGGCGGTGCCCGCATGCTCGCCGAAGAATATCCCCGAGAAGAGAACAAAGACCGGCAGTCGCGCCGAACAGCTCATGAAGGGCAGCACCAAGAGCGTGATCATTCGATCGCGCCTCTGTTCGAGGATTCGGGTCGCCATGATCGAGGGGACGTTGCATCCGAAGCCCATCAGCATGGGGATGAAGCTCTTGCCGTGCAGCCCCATCAGGTGCATCACTCTGTCCATCACGAAGGCGCCGCGCGCCATGTACCCGGAGTCCTCCAACAGCGCGATGAAGGCGAACAGCAGGAAGATATGAGGAAAGAATACGACCACCGACCCGACTCCGCCGATCAGTCCGTCCTGAACAAAGGACGAAACCATGCCGGAGAACCCCGCATCGGCCAAAACGCTGCCCGCAGACTCGCCAAGCCATTCGAAGCCCCCTTCCAGAAGGTCGACGACCGGGTCGCCGAGGGCGTAGGTGAGCCAGAAGATGACCCAGGTGACCAGGAGAAAGAGCGGCAACCCGAGCAGCCTGGAGGTCACCACTCTATCGATCCTGTCCGATATCGAAAGCCGGGCCTTCAGCGAAAGGTCTCTCCTCACGGCCTCCGCAGTCATGCCTGAGACGAAGCCCCATCGCCTCTCTATGACCGCGGTCTGCAGGTCGTACCCCAGATCCTCCTCGATCCTCCGCCCCATCTCCTCAACCAGGGCCCCGAGCTCCTCCGCCAAACCTCGAACCTCGAGGGCGGCCACGACCTTCGGGTCCCCCTCCACGAACTTCACGCCCGCCGTCCGAAGCGGCGTACCGGGCGGGAACGCATCAAGCTCGCTCAACCGGAGCTCGAGGGCATCGAACAGGGGGGAGAGTCTCTCCCCGTAGGGAAGAGAAAAGGGAAGCTCCCTCTCTCCGCCGAGGCTCGCGATTATCATCTCCTTGAGCTCCTCGACCCCCTCTCCCCTTCTCGCAACGGTGGGGACCACCGGCGCACCCAGAAGAGTCGACAGCCGGTCGACGTCTATCGTGATCCCCTTCTCGACGGCCATATCCATCATGTTGAGCGCGAGAACCAGGGGCAGGCCGGTCTCCAGCACCTGCACCGCAAGGTAGAGACTCCTCTCCAGGTTGGACGCGTCGGCCACGACTACCGCCAGGTCGGGACGGGCATCGGCGGCGAGCAGATAGTCGGCCGCTATCTGCTCATCGAGGGAGGCCGCACCAAGGCTGTAGGTACCTGGAAGATCAACTACGACAACCTCCGCGCCCCCGTGGCGAAACCTCCCCTCCTTCCGCTCCACCGTAACTCCGGGCCAGTTGCCCACGTGCTGATTGGATCCGGTGAGCTCGTTGAACAGGCTCGACTTGCCCGTATTGGGATTGCCCGCAAGGGCTATGGTCCTCCTCATTGAGGGCACCCCGCGCACCCGGAGGGACGGATAAGCACTGAATCCGCCTCGTCGACCCTCAGGCTCAGCTCGTACCCCCTGAACCAGACGGAAACCGGGTCGTTCAGCGGCGCCTTCCTCTCCATCCGAATCGTCGTCCCCGGTACCAGCCCCATCTCGAGTATCCGCCGCTTTAGCCCTCCTTCGGCCGCTATCCTGGAGACAACACCGCCCTCGCCTATCTCCAGGGAGCTCAGAGCCCTCTCCTTTCCACCGCTGCAGCCGCTGCACGATATAGCCATCTTCGAGTCCTCCCCAATAATGTTATATGAATCTAACTTATTTTTTGTAAAAAAAAGAGCGGCTCGGCGTCAGTTTGCGTCCTGGCAGCCGCCGTCGACAAAGACCTTCAAGGCCATTCCCCGCCCTATGGCAAATCGCGACTCGCCTACCTTGAGGAGCAGAGGACCTCCACCGTTCTGCACCACTTGAACCTTCGCGCCCGGAACTATCCCCAGCTCGGAGAGCCTTCGCGAGCACTCTCCTCCACCCACAATACGGGCAACAGTGACCTCGGAACCATCAGCCATCACGTTGATCGGACACATATCAACCCTCTCCTTCCTCGCTCGCACATGTTCGGCGGTCCGCCGAGAGCGGCTCTGCCACCGGGCATATCCAAACTGAAACGGCCTCCTTCTTGCGCAACTCCTTCGGATCTCCGTCCACTGACAGCAGAAGCTCCTCGCCCGACTCGGAGGCGGCGAATCGGCAGACCTCCGAGCCTGGGACGAAACCCGCGTCGAAAAGTTTCCTGCGGAGAAGCCCTCCCGCCGTCACCCGGGACACCACACCGCACCCACCGTCGTCCAGCATGGCCAGGGGCCTCGACAGCTTCCTCTCGTCACCCATGGCCGACAGAAGCTCGGCGACCCACGGGCACCCCTCTCTGCGAGCCTCGGCGATGTAGTCCACAAAGCCGAGAATCCGCCTCTCCGACTCCTCGTCCAGCTCGTGCTCCATCACGCACGCGAGGGACATGGCCCGCTCCGGCTCGAAGCCGAGAACCTCGTGAAACAGAAATGTCAAATGCTCGTGTCTGCGGAAGATCTCCAGTGCCCGCTTCCTGCCCTCATCAGTCAGAGACGGGGTGCCGTACCTCTCCTGCGTTGCGAAGGAGGCATCGACCAGCCTTCGCACCGCCGATACCGTGGTCGCCTTCGTCACGCCTAGCGCGCTCGCCAGATCGGTGATAGTAGCCTCTCTTCCAGACACCTCGATGGCAAAGATCGCCTCCAAATAGTCCTCGCTACGGGACGATACGGACATCCTGTCTCACCCCCCTCCGGTTTGTTAGACCCATCATACACCTGCGGAACCAACATGTCAATATTCACGGGACAAGACGAAGCGAATTTTCAAAGCTCCAGAATATCCGGCCTCTCTTCGAGCAACGACAGGCAGGCGTCCACGGCATCCGCATCGTACAGGACGCCCCTCTTCGAGCGTATCTCGTCCATCGCGGCATCAAGCCCCAGGGCGGGCCGATACGGCCTGTGGGAGGCCATCGACTCGACTACGTCGGCAACGGCGAGTATCCTCGCTTCGAGCAGTATTTCATCCCCTCTCAGCCCTTGAGGGTAGCCGGTGCCGTCGATCCTCTCATGGTGTTGAAGAGCTATGTCGGCCACGGGCCAGGGAAAATCGATCCCTCGGAGTATCTCGTAACTAGACCGGGGATGAGTCTTCACCAGCTCGAACTCGACCTCGGAGAGGCGACCGGGCTTGTTCAGGATCTCTCCGGCCACCTCGATCTTCCCGACATCGTGCACTAGTCCTGCTATCCGAAGCCCCTCGCACCTGGCTTCGTCAAGGTTCAACATCCGTCCGATCATGGAGGCCAGGAGGGCGACTCTCTCCTGATGTTTTATGGTGAAGGGGTCCTTCTTGCCGACTATCCGTCCCATCGTGCGAACCACGTCGGCAAAAGTCTTCCGAAGCCTTTCGTTCCCGGCCTTCTCCTCTCTCTTCAGCTCCCATCCACTCTCGGAGGCGGCCATGGAGTAGGCCGCGCTTTTCAGCAAGTCCAATTCATCCGTGACGAAGCTCGGACGCTGCTCTTTGAATGAGAGAGCCAAAAAACCCCACAGGCGGCCGTGCAGGTTCACCGGCACGGCCATAAGGTACGGGGCCGTCCCCTCACAGTCGAAAGAGGCTAAACGCTCCGGGCAATCCACGTGATCCAAGGATCCTTGGAACACCTCTCCCTCCTGGAGCAAGGGAAAAAGGGAGTGAAAACAATCCTCCCCGTCAAGCCGCGCCAGTACGCAAACAGAACCGCCCTCCGGCACCTCCTGTGCCGAGGTGCTTATCAGTCGGGCTAACATTTCCTCGTCCTTCAAGGGCTCGATCCTGAAAAGAGCCGCCTTGCAGGCGTCAAACGCCCGGGCCGTAAGAGCAAGAGCCCGTTCAAGGACCCCCGAGGCCTCGCCCTGGGAGAGCAGTAGACTGGAGGCCTCGGAGATCGTCTCAACGAGCCTTATATGGTCGTTCAGGCGTCCGACGGCGCGCACACGTTCATTCAAGGTGCGCCTTACGTCGCCGTGGAGACGGGCGTTCTCGAGCGCTATGGAGGCTGACCCGGCGAAAAGTTCGAGGTCAAACAGAAAGTCGTTGTCGACCTCCCGCGGGACGTCCTGGTAGAGCACGGAGATGAGCCCGTACAAAACCTCCCCCCTGAACAGGGGCAACCCTATCATGGTGCTGCACCTAGCCAGGCGCGGGTCGTCCAACCTGTCCTCGTACGTGCGGTAGTCCTTTATAACGACTTTGTTCCTGGTGCGGTGGATCTCCCCACACAGCCCGGTATCGACCGGGCAGTGGCTTCCCTCGAAATCCCTCATCATTCCACGCCCAAGGACCACTCGATAGCTCATCTCGTCCGGCTCCAGCAGGGCGATCCTGCCGTGTTCGGTCCTGGCAAGCAGCAGGGACTTCTCGAGGATGTGAGCCAAGAGTCTGTCCGTGTCGGTCTCCTCCATGAACGCGAGCAACGTGGATTGCAGCAGCTTCAACCTCTCGTTCTGCATGGCCACTCTTCGCTCCGTCCTGTGCAGTTCGCCCATGTCGATACTGAGCCCCGACACACTCTTGACCCTCCCGAATTCATCGTGGACCGGGTACGCCCTTGACACCGACCAGGAGTCGCTCGCTTTTGCACAGGGAGATCTTCCAAGATACTCGACTCTTTGGACTTTTCCTTCGTTCAACTCGGCTAGCCCGTTCTTCAGCTCCCGGGGCATGCTCCATTGAGGGGAGCGAGCGAGGCCGTCTTCATCTCTGAGCGGATCAGTCCCGTCAGCTTGGAGAATGATTCCTCTCTCCGGATCATACTCCCACACGCATATCCTCGAGGCCTCGAGCACCCGGGCCAATCGTTCGTTATTCCGCCTCAAAAGCTCCTCGGAGAGCTTTCTCCCGGTGATATCGGCAAGGCTTGACTGGTACGCAAAGGACCTGCCATCCTCGTCCCTGTAGAAAAGAGTCCTGTCCTCGATCCAGACGCTCTCGCCGACCGGGCGAGCCAACCTGTACTCCGTCCGAATCTCGTCGGGCCCCGCCCGCAAGGCCTCTGAAAAGAGACGTTCGAAGCCGAGGGCGTCCTCCTCGTGGATGAGCGAGTAAAAGGAGGTCCTTCCGCTGGTCAGCTCCTCCGCGGAGAGTCCCAGCCTCTCGATATTGCCGGCGACGTACTCGATCGGATGCTCCTCCGAGGCACTGCCCCACAGGATGATCAGAGGGCTGGATACGAACACCTGGCCCAGAGTCGGCATCCTGGTCTTCCTCATGCCGGCCATCGGTCACCCTCCTCCAGGAAGTCCGGCCGCTCGGCGAAGAGCTCCAGGCATGCGTCCACCACGTCGGGGTCGTACAGCACTCCGCGCTTGGAGCATATCTCTTCCAGTGCGGCTTCCATCCCAAGCGACGGACGGTAAGGCCTGTGCGACATCATGGACTCCACGACGTCTGCGACGGCGACGATCCTGGCCTCCAGGAGAACCTCGTTCCCCTTGAGCCCCCCGGGGTATCCCGATCCGTCCAGTCTCTCATGGTGCTGGCGTGCAATGTCCGCGACCGGCCAGGGAAAATCCACCTCGCTCAGAATATCGTAACCGGACTCCGCGTGCGTCTTGATCAGCTCGAACTCCATCTTCGACAGCTTCCCCGGCTTGCTCAGGATCTCGCTGGGGATCTCTATCTTGCCTATGTCGTGCACCAGCCCCGCGATATGGAGGCCTTCACAGCGGTCCTCGTCAAGCCCTAGCCTCCTTCCCAGCTCAAGGGCCAAATCAGCGACCCTCTCCTGATGCTCTATGGTGTAGGGGTCCTTTTTTCCTACGATCTGCCCCATTGTTCGGATCACGTCTGTGAATGTATCCTCCAGCTTCTCGTAGCCGCTTTTAATTCCGCGTTCGGACTCTCGCCTGGTCACCGAGGCCGCCGCATTGTACGCGGTTGTACGCAGCACGTCCAGCTCGTAGGGCTCGAAGGATGGGCGTTCCTTGTTAAAAGCGAAGCCCATCGCCCCCCAGAAGGCCCCGTCGACGTACACCGGAATCATGGTCACGGTCGAAGGCGCGTCCGGATCGGAGCGCGACCCTTCGCCACCGCCGGGCACGACCTCGTGGTAAGGTTCGTTCTTCGAGAGATTGCTGCGGGCAACGGAGAAGAATTCCTCCCATCGGGCCCTGTCCAGAGGGCTCGCCAGTTCATTTTCATCTTCGCGAGGCCCGGTGAAGACCAGTACGCTCGCGGCGGAATCCTCGCCGGCGCGGCCAGAGGCCCTGATAAACGCCGTGCTGTCGGCATCCACCGCTCTCGCCAGTGTGCGGAGGGCCATCGACAGCGACTTCTCTTCCGAGTCGTCCGCGAACAGAAACCCCCCCGCCTCCACGGCGGACTCGACGAGCTTCCGGTGCGAGAGCAGGCGCTCTTCCGTCTCCCGCCGCTCCCTTATCTCCATGCCGGCCTTTTTGTAGAGCAACGAGCTTTCAAGCGCGATGGCCGCGGCCGACGCAAACTGCTCCATCAGGTCCAAAACCGGCTCGTCTAAAACCCTGACCCTGTCCCTGTAGGAGATCGAGAGGACGCCCAACAGACCCTCGCCTCGCCGGAGAGGTATCGACAGGGCCGTGGTGACGTGCTTGTACTCGTCCAAGTCCATGCGACCCGGATAGACGCGATAGTCATCGACGACGAGCCTGCGGTTCGTCCTTATCACCTCGCCCATCATCCCTTCCGTGACGGGGATCCGTCTGCCAATAAGATCTTCGTAAAAACCCACCCCCCACAGGTTGCGCCTATAGAACGGATCTTCCTCGACCACGCCTACGAGTCCGTCCACGGCGTCCGCGAGCTCCGTTGCCTTCTCGAGAATCCTCCGGCCAAGAACCTCCGGGTCGAGCTCCTCCATGAAGGACAGGGATATCCCGTGCAGCGTCGACAAGCTCTCGCTCTGGTGCAGGGCCAGCTCCTCCGCCTTTTTTATCGCGGTTATGTCCACGGTCGTCCCCTGAATCTTGACGACGTCGCCTCTCTCGTCCCTGACCGGGAATCCCTTCTTCAGAATCCATAAATCGGAACCGTCGTCACGGGGGACGGACAGCTCCGCCTGAAACTCATCGGCCCGGCCCTCGAGCACGTCCCTCCAGGCCTTTTCGTGCCTTTCACGATCCTCCGGACTGAAGAGCCTCTCCCAGAGTTCACCTCGAGACCTCGGCATCTCGTCCTCGCTCATTCCCAGAAGCGAGGCCCGGCCAACCCCGGTGATCTCGTCGCTTTCCGGGACGGACTCCCAGATACCGACCCTCGCCAGCGAGAGGACTCTCTCAAGCCGCATGTCGCTCTCCGCCAGTCTCAGCTCGACCGTCTTTCTCTCAGTGATGTCAAGCAGGCTTGACTGATAGAGGACAGCTTCGCCCCTGTCGTCCCTGTAAAAGACTATTCGATCCTCCACCCAGCGAACCTCTCCGGAGCGGGTGACTATCCGATAGTCTATCTCGAATGAGTCCACGCCTTTTGCCAGGGACTCGCGAAACGCGGAGTGAAGCCGCTCCCGGTCGGCCTCGAAGACGATCGAGTCGTACGGAGTCTCCTCCATGACTATCTCGGGCACGGTATAGCCGAACTGGCAGATGCCGGCCGAGACGAAATGCACCGGCCTGTTACCAAGCGGCTCTCCCCAGATGATTACGACAGGACTCGATGCTATAAGACGGTCGAGATGAAACCTCTCATCAATGGACATTCCTTGCCCTCACCTTTCAGATGGACGGCTAAAAGCCCTATGGACATTGTACGCCAACTACGCCTTGAAGAACAGGCCATGCCGGGAGGCGGCCGCAACAGCAGGATGACTCTCGTTCGCTCGGGATGACCGATATGGCTCTCCTCCCGAACCCTGTTCCGCCGTTGCGTCTGATATAATGTAACAACGATTTGAATACACTTTGGGGGTAGAATAATGTCCGCTCGAGATCAGTCTCCACTGCTGTACTTCTCTGCTTATGCGGCGCTTTATATAGTCTGGGGCTCTACGTACCTCGCCATTCGTTTTACAGTGGAGACGATCCCGCCGTTCTTCAGCGGCGCACTCCGATTTCTGCTGGCCGGTGGCGCCCTCATGGTCTGGTGCCTGTTCAAGGAGAAGGAGCGCCCGACGTTAAAGGGATCCTTCGAGGCTTTGAAGGTGGCCGCCCTGATGCTCCTGGGCGGGTACGGCGGGGTCGTATGGGCGGAGCAGACGGTCCCCTCCTCGCTGGCGGCGCTGATAATCTCGGTCGAGCCCTTATGGATAGTCATTTTGGACTGGCTCTTCTTCCACTCCCGAAAGCCCTCTCCCGCGGAGACCCTGGGGATCGCCCTCGGCTTCGGAGGGACCGTCTTCCTTGTCCTGTCACAGTCCGGATACTCGGTATCCCTTGAGGATGGACAGACCATCGGGATGATAGTCCTGATGGTCTCGACCTTCAGCTGGAGTTTGGGGGCCCTCTGCTCGCGCAAGGCACCCATAGCAAAATCGGGCGCGTTGGCCTCGGGGATGCAGATGACAGCCGGGGGCATCCTTTTGCTGATCCTGTCCGCGGCGGCCGGGGAGCCATCCCGCCTGGCCCTCGAGGCTTTTTCCCTCAAGTCAGTACTGTCGTTGGCCTACCTGATCGTATTTGGTTCTCTGATAGGATACACGGCCTTCATCTGGCTGCTAAAGGTGGACAGGGCGTCCCGGGTGGTCACCCACACGTTCGTCAATCCGATCGTCGCGATAATACTTGGATGGTCCCTGGGGGACGAGACCCTATCCTCTCCGATGCTCATCGCCTCCGTGTTTATCATCATCTCGGTCGTCATCATCATAAGGCAAGGCCTGGACGAGGTAGAAACGCCGGTCGGCGATCAAGCATAGTCACAAGAGCCCTGATATGCTTCGATCGCTTCATGGAAAAGACGCCGCAGGCCCGGCTTCTCGCTTCATGGGCTTGCGGCGTTTTCCTTCACGGACTTTAAGAACGCGGACACAGGCAGGCTCAAGGAGTCCTTATCTCTGAAAGCATCTCCTCCAGCAGTCGCTTTACCTCCTCCGCCTCCTCCTCGTACTTCGCTAGCATCTCGCGGCGCTTCTCCTCCGGGATCGACTCGGCGGCTGGGTCCTCCTGAATGTATTTCTTTTTTTTCTCAAGGATTCGCAACAATTCCTCCCTGTCCTTCAGGAGCTTCTGCCACTCCAGGTAGCTCTGTTGATCCTCGTCTTCTTTGATAAAAGCTCTGCTCATGGCCATCCCCCCTCTCGCAACCGGCGAAAAGCAAACAGAGCGCAAGGCCACGGATGCTATCCGAGGCCCTGCAGGCTTTTCACGATGATGTATTAAGACACATCAAGCCCACAGCACTACTGCGGTATTGGCACGTCGAAGGCGTACCGAAGAGGGGTGCGACATACAACACCGGTCGCCTCCGCCCCTGCCCTTGTTTGCCCGCGACGTATCTCTGTCGCCTCGTTTATGATGACACGAGAACATGATCGCCTGCTGAACACCCAGTTATGCAGCAGCCTAATGTCCATACTATTATTGTCCGTAGAGCCTTTTTTTGCAAGTACCGGGATGTCGCCGCAGGCAGCGCGGCCCTCCAAGGGGGATGCGGGGAAGGTGCGGGCTCCATAAAAATGCCCGCGTCTTCCCCGCATCCTTGTTGCGCGAAGAATCTTGACTACAGGTTCTTCACCACCATGGCGACGCCCTGCCCGCCGCCGATGCATGCACTCACGATTCCAAGCTCCTTGTTCATGCGCTTCAGAGAATAGACGAGGGTCGCAAGGATCTTGCCCCCCGTGGCGCCTATCGGATGCCCGAGCGCTATCGCCCCGCCGCACGGGTTCAATCTCTCCATGTCGAAGGGCATGTCGCGGTGGCACGCCAGGATCTGCGCCGAGAAGGCCTCGTTTATCTCTATTATCTCCATGTCGTTCAGCTCAAGCCCGGCGCGCTCAAGAGCCTTGGGCATCACCACCACAGGACCGAGTCCCATGTGAACCGCGTCAAGCGCCCCGGAGGCGTATCCGAGTATCTCTGCGAGTGGCTTGTGCCCGTTGGCCTGAGCCCACTCGGCGTCCGCTACGATGCACGCGCTTCCAGCGTCGCAGAGCGCGGAGCTGGACCCAGCCGTTATCGTCCCGTCCTTCTTGAAGATGGGCGGCAGCTTGGCCAGCGACTCGAGGGATGTGTCGGTGCGCGGGATTTCATCGGTATCTACAGTGATTGTCCCCTTCTTCCTGTCCTTGACATCGACGGAGACTATCTCCTCCTTGAAGAAACCGCCCTCGATCGCCGCCACTGCCTTCCTATGGCTGTTCAGAGCATACTCGTCCTGCTCCTCCCTGCTGATCGAGCGCTCCTCCGCAAGGATCTCGGCGGTCGCCCCCATAAGCATGTCCGACAGTGGGCAGTGAAAGCCGTCCTTGTGAAGGATGTCCTGCGCCTTTTTCTCTCCCATCCGGAAACCCCACCGGGCGTCCTGAAGGATGTAGGGCGTGTTCGACGCGCTCTCCATTCCTCCGGAGGCCATCGCCACGGCATCGCCTAACCGAATCCTGTCGGCGGCAAGCATCGCCGTTCTAAGGCTCGAGCCGCAGCGCTTGTTCAGGGTGAAGGCCGGTATGTCATCCGGAAGGCCCGCCCGAAACATGGCGATCCTGGCGGGGTTCGCTCCCACCCCGGCCTGCCATCCGTTGCCCATTATCACCTCTGCGATATCCTTCGGGTCTACCCCCGATCTTTTAACAGCCTCGGAGAGGGCCGCCGCCCCCAAGTCCGGGGCCTCCACTCTCTTGAGCGCGCCGCCGAACTTTCCTCCGGGCGTCCTGCAAGCACTTAGAATAACGACTCTTCTCATCTTTCGTGTCCTTTCATAGTCGTCACGCTACTCCCTTCATCGGGGAGAGATCGGGGGAGACGTCGAAGTCCATCGTGGTGTTGGCCTTGAGTTCCTCCAGCGTGACCTCCGGTGAGATCTCGTGCAGCACCATGCGGCCCTCCTGCCTTCTTACCAGGCAGAACTCGGTGACGACCACGCTGACGACTCCCTTGCCGGTCAGAGGAAGAGTGCACTCCTTGACCAGCTTCGGCCTGCCTCTCTTGTCGATGTGAGTAGTCGCCACGTAGACCGCCTTGGCGCCGGTCACCAGATCCATCGCACCGCCCATGCCCGGGACCATCTTGCCCGGAATCATCCAGTTAGCGAGGTTGCCGTCGCTATCCACCTCGAGCGCGCCCAGAACCGTGGCGTCGAGGTGCCCTCCTCTTATTAGGCCGAAGCTGGTGTCGCTCGCGATGATCGACGACCCCGGGAGGAGCGACAGACAGCGCCCTCCCGCGCCTATGAGGCGCAGATCGTCCTCTTCGGGCTTGGGCCCCGCTCCCACCACTCCGTTCTCCGTCTGCAGAAGGACGTGCACCCCGTCCGGAAGATGATCCGAGACAAGGGTGGGAATCCCTATCCCCAGGTTCACCACCACGCCGTCCTCGAGGTCCATTGCTATTCTTTTGGCTATCCTGTTACGGACGACCTCCTCATCAAGTACGGGTAGCATAGTATCCGTCTCCTTTCAAAACAAGAATGTCGACCAGCATCCCCGGTGTCACGACGTCGTTCGGGTTGATATCCCCCTGGCCAAGGATCATGTCCACCTCGGCTATCACCAGGTCTGCTGCCGTCGCCATGGCCGGGTTGAAGTTGCGACCGGTCCCGTAGTAGGTCAGGTTGCCGCCCCGGTCGGCCTTGTAACCACGGATTATGGCGACATCGGCTTTAAGAGGCGGCTCCAAGATGTATCTCTTTCCCTCCACCTCTACTATCTGCTTTCCCTCCTCGTGGATCGTGCCGACGCCAGTAGGAGTGAGCACGCCCCCGAGGCCGAAGCCGCCACACCTGATTCGCTCGACGAAAGAGCCCTGCGGTACCAGCTCCAGCTCGAGTTTTCCCTCGTTGAACAGCTTCTGTGTCGCCCGGTTCAGGCCGATGTGGGAAGCGGTCACCTTGCGGCATCGGCCGCTCACCACAAGCTTGCCATGACCGACCCCGTCCGGGTGTCGGTCGTTTGCGTACAGGGTATCGTTCGCGATCAGGTGAAGATCCCCGGTACCCTGCGCCATGAGAGCGTCGATCAGGGTATAGGGAACTCCCGCGAAGTTGAACCCGCCGACCATCAGCGAAGCGCCAGGCTTGATGCGACTAACGGCCTCCTCGGCCGACATGACAGGTTTAATCAGCTTGTTTACCATAAAGAGTCGACACCTCCTTAAGATTCTGTGCCACCTGGCTCCGATTCTCGCCCGAGCCCTCGCCTCGCGGCTCCCTTCTGCCACAGAAACACTCCGGCGAGTATGACCAGGCCGACCGCGTCGGTGAGCATGTTCGGGACTATGAGCAGGAACGGGACGATGAACAGCAATATTCTCTCGATCGGCGACAGCTTGGAGTGGTAGTACCCCTGGACCCCCGCTGCCAGGCCAATGATGGCCATCAGGGCCGTGCCGAAAGAGTAGGCTATCTGCAGAAGATTGCCCTGGAATAGCAGGTGGTTGTTATATACGAACATGTACGGGACCAAAAATCCGGCGGACGCGGTGAGCAGCGCCGTGAATCCCGTCTTGATGGCGTTGCTCCTCGCAATCCCCGCGGCCGCGTAGGTGGCGAGCGCCACCGGCGGGGTCACGTCGGCCAGCACCCCGAAGTAGAGGCAGAACAGGTGGGCCGACATCAAGGGCACCCCCATCTGGTACAGGGCTGGTGCCGCGAGAGTCGAGGTGATAATGTACTGGGCCGTCGTCGGGACTCCCATCCCGAGTATTATGGACCCGATCATCGTTAGGATAAGCGCCATCGGCAGAATGCCCCCCGACAGGTTTATCACGAACGACGAAAAGGCCAGCCCCACGCCGGTGATCCCTATGACCCCTATTACGAGGCCGGAGCATGCACAGGCGGCCGCTACCTCCACGGCCCCTAACCCGCCGCTGATGAGGGCATCCAGCAGTCGCTTCGGCGTCATTCGGTACTCGGCCTTGCCGATCCACGATACGAAGATCATGATGATGATCGACCAGAAGACAGCCTTCACCGCCGAATAGCCGAGGGCCAGGAAGATCACCAGGGTGATGATGGGCAGCAGCAGGTGCCAGCCCTCCTTTAGGACCTTGCCAACCTTGGGCGCGGTATCGGCCGTCAAACTCTTGATGTCCCTCCTTCCGGCGCGAAAGTGGACCATGGCAACGATGGAGATGAAGTACAGTGTGGCGGGCAGAGCCGCAGCGACCACGATATCCCAGTAGGATATGCCCAGGAACTGGGCCATGATGAAGGCCGCCGCGCCCATTACGGGGGGCATGACCTGCCCTCCCGTGGATGACGCCGCCACCACTGCTCCCGAGAATGTGGAGGTGTAGCCCGCCTCCTTCATCAGGGGGATGGTGAAGGCTCCTGTAGTCACGGCATTGGCAACGGAGCTCCCCGACACTGTACCCATCAGGCCGCTTGCCACGACCGCGGCCTTGCCCGCCCCCCCCTGGCTGCGCCCGGTGAGAGCCAGCGACAGGTCTATGAAGAACTGCCCGGCGCCGGTCACGCTGAGAATCGCCCCGAATAGCACGAACAAGAAAATGAACGAGGCCGACACACCGAGAGGCACGCCGAAGATGCCGTCCGTGCGCAAGTACTGGAAGGGCGCCAGCTCCTCGATCGGAAACCCGCTGTGACCCAGGACGCCGGGGAAATACTGTCCGAACAGCGCATAGATGATAGCGATTATCGCCACGGAAGGAAGGGGCCATCCCATGGCCCGACGGCCCGCCTCGATGACCAGCACAACCATCATGACGCCCAGGTATATGTCGGAGGCGATGGGCATGCCCTCCCGCATCGCGATCGCCTCCCAGTTCAAGAGGATGTTCAGACAGCCGACCGCCACGAGGGCCGCCAGCACCCAGTCCCAAGGGTCTATCCTGTCCCTGGGGCGGTTCTTCGTCGCGGGGAAGATCAGGAAGATCAAGCTTCCCATGAACATCCAGTGCACTCCCCTCTGGTACATCGCGGAGAGGAGTCCAAACGCGGCCGTGTAAAGGTGGAAGAGTGACGCCGCCAAGGCGATGCCCGCCACCACCCAATACTGCCACCCCTTGAGCTCTCTTTTTCCTCCCTCTACGATCTCTTTTTCTAAAACAGTCTGCTCAACGGGCGGATTGTTTTCGGTCTTCATGTAGAAACCTCCTGGTGGGGTTATTCATGCGTCCTCCAGTCGCCTCCCCTCCGGCCCCGGAAAGGTCGAAAAGCCGATCCGGGGCCGGGAAGGGAGTGACTTCAACGGGCTTGAACGCCCTCTACTTCATATCGATTCCCTGCTCGATGAAGTACTTATTTGCCCCTGAGACGAACTCCGTGATCCCGACACTTGCCTCCTCGGGAGTGAAGTGCTCGGCCTGGGTCGTTATGTTCATGAACTTGTCCCTGTTCTCGATGATGGTCTTCACCAGGTTGTAGGATAGGGTCTCGTCCATGTCGTCCCTCACCACCAGGTAGTTTCCGTCCGCTATCGTCCTAATGTCCTCCTTGATGCTCTCGTACACGCCCGTCTTGATCGTGTACGGGATGAGGAACGGGTTGACCTCGATGATCTTGTTGACGAGGTCCTCCTCCAGCGGAATCATGACCACTTCACGCTGCGCCGCCACCTCGAGCACCGCGGAGCCGGGAGCGGCAAAGTTCCAGAACACCGCGTCCACGTTTCCGTCCTTCAGCGCCATGACGCCCTCCGGCTGAGTGAGCTGCTGCTTTGTGAAGTCCTTTTCCGGGTCGATCCCGGCGGCCGCCAGGATCAGGTTGGTGAGGATCTGGTCGCCGCCTCCCGGCGCTCCGACCGACACCCTCTTGCCCTTGATGTCCTCAAGCTTCGTGATGCCAGAGCCCTTCACCGTCACCAGGTGATGGGGGGCGGGATACATGCTCATGAGGATCTGGAGCGGAAGCTTCCCGTCCGGTTCGAAGGCTTCGGTGCCTGTTATGGCCTGGTAGAGTGTAGATGCCATGGACATGCCTATGTGAGCGCGCCCGGACGCCACCAAGCGGCAGTTCTCGCGCGAGGCCGAGGTGGAGCGGGACGTCGCCCTGACCCCGATCCCGGCGTTGGTCAGTACTTCCGCCATCGCCCCTCCGAGGGGGTAGTAAGTGCCCCCCACGCCGCCGCTGCCGATCGTTATGAACGTATCAGCCAACCCGGCCGATGCGAACACCATTATGCCGACAAGCGCAAGTGCCAA
>JAAYLU010000033.1 GCA_012521675.1 Synergistaceae bacterium
CAGCGGCATAGTGGGCGACAAGGTCTGCGTTGAGACGATCAAGGAGAAGCTGGGCAAGAGAAAGCCCGAGTTCCTCCCGATGAACCTCGCCGCCTACGAGAAAGGAAAAGAGGTAGCCAAGGCATGTCTGAAGGCGTGAGGGAGAGGCCCCTCGCGCAGAAGACTCTATACACGGGAAAGATACTGAACCTCAGGGTGGACGACGTCGAACTTCCGGACGGGAGAAAAGCGATCCGGGAGGTGGTGGAGCACGAGCCGGCCGTTGGAATACTGGCGGTCGGGGAGGACGGGAAGGCGCTACTGGTGCGGCAGTACCGCTATGCGGTAGGGGAAAACATGCTTGAGATACCGGCGGGCATAGTCGAAAAGGACGAGCCGTTCGACGAGACAGCCCGCAGAGAGCTCCAGGAGGAGATTGGCTTCTACCCGGGGCGGCTCAGAAGCATATGCTCCTTCTATAACTCTCCCGGCTTCTGCACCGAGCTTATGGAGCTGTTCTACGCCACGGACCTGAGGCCCTCGAAACTCGAGGAGGACTACGACGAGTTCATCTCTGTAGTCCCCGTGGACAAAAAGGATATTCCCTCCCTGATCTCGGAAGGCAAGATCCGGGATGCGAAGACACTGGCCGCCCTTTCGTGGTGGACAGCCTTCGGAGACGACGAGTGATATAACTTACTGCTAAAGGGACCGGCTGATGCCGGTCCCTTTTTTATGCTATCATGTAACCATTATGACATTATATGACTTTGATTCGGCGAGGGATTCATTCCTCTCATGGCTGCTGTTGGAGCGGGGGCTAAGCGAGAACACCGCCGCCGCATACTCTCGCGACCTGAAAAAATGGTTTGAATTCTGCTCGAGCAGATCGATATGTCCCCTTCCTCCGGGCGAGGAGAGCATGGCGGAATTTCAGCGACACCTGGTCTCGCTCGATTCGAGCAAGACATCCGTGCAGAGGACTATGGCAGGTCTGCGTACCTGGATTCGCTACCTTCAGTACGAGGACGAGGTCTCGGAGGGCTTCGTCCTCCCCGTTCTGCAGAAGACGCCCGGCCTGCTCCCGAAGATCCTCGGAGAAGGGGAGATTAACAGGCTTTTCGAGGCGTGCTCAGGCGAGGACTCTTTGTCGATAAGGGATAGGGCGCTCATAGAGGTCGCCTACGGATGCGGCCTTCGGGCGAGCGAGATAGTCGGGCTGCGACTGTCCGACCTCGATTTTTCGTCCAGGACCCTCCGTGTCCTGGGAAAGGGGAACAAGAGACGCAACGTCCCCTTTCTGGGAGAACCGGCGAGGCGAGTAGAAAAGTACCTTGAGGAGGCCCGTCCGATGCTTCTGAAGGATGGAACGCCCTTCTTGTTCCTCTCCCGCAACGGCAGGCCCCTGAGCCGCCAGGACCTCTGGCGAATAATTTTGAAACGGGGGTTGGAGGCAGGGATCTCCAGGCAGCGCCTTCATCCTCACATCCTGCGCCACAGCTTTGCCACCCACCTGCTCAGGCGAGGGATGGACCAGAGGACGCTCCAGGAGCTCCTGGGACATTCCTCCATCTCGACCACTGAAAAGTATCTGCACTTTGACCTTGAACTCCGAGACGTGTATGATTCTGCACATCCACGTGCGTGATTCGACAATCCAAGGATGAAAGAGAGGTTTGTGTTTTGATAGACAGAGTTAAAGCGACATGCTCTCTGCTGAACCTTCGCCTTGGCGCTCCCTGCGAGTCCGCGGTCATTCTCGGCTCCGGACTGGGCGCTTTCGCCGACTCGCTCGAGGAGAGGACGGTCCTTCCCTATGAGCAGATCCCCAACTGGCCTATCTCGACCGCGCCGGGGCACGGCGGCAAACTGGTCTTCGGCAAGCTGAACGGAAGATCCATACTGGTCATGCAGGGACGTGTCCACTACTACGAAGGGTATCCGATGGAAGAGGTGGTATTTCCCGCCAGGGTCTTCGGAGAGCTCGGCATCAGGAACCTGGTGGTCACGAACGCGTCCGGGGGCGTGGATAAAGCCCTGTCATCCGGAGACATAGTCGTGATCGAGGACCACATAAACTTTATGGGGGCGAACCCCTTGCGCGGGCCGGATACCCCTGAATGGAACGACCGCTTCCCGGACATGACGACCTGTTACGATCCGGGGCTTACCGCCCGCCTGGAGAGAGCGGCGGAACTGGAGGGCATCCCGTCAAGGAGAGGGATCTACTTCGCCTTCTCTGGACCTTCGTTCGAGACCCCGGCGGAGGTTCACATGGCGCGGATGCTCGGGGGCACAGTGGTGGGGATGTCCACAGTGCCGGAGGTCGTGGTTGCAAACGCGATGGGAATCCGCGTGTGCGCCCTCTCGTGCGTGGCCAACGCGGCCGCGGGGATGACGTCGAACGCGCTCAGCGGGCAGGAGGTGCTCGACGAGATGGCAAAGACATCCGCGAAACTGATTCGTATTTTGACTCGATTTTTCTCGGAGTTGAACTGACATGTTCGATATGATCTCGTTCATCGAGCGCAAGAGAGACGGCGGAGCGCACTCCCCCCGCGAGATCCGCGATTTTGTGAGAGAGTTCGCGGCCGGCGCCGTGCCGGACTACCAGGTGGGCGCCTGGCTCATGGCCGTCTATCACTCGGGAATGAACGACGAGGAGCTGAAGGAGTTCACCCTTGCGCTGGCCCATTCAGGGGAGGTGCTCTCTTTCGGAGATCTTCGCATAGTGGACAAGCACAGCACCGGAGGGGTGGGGGACAAGGTCACCCTTTTGCTGGTGCCCCTTGCGGCGTCCTGCGGAGCGAGGGTGGCGAAGCTCTCCGGGCCCGGACTGGGGTTCACCGGCGGGACGGTGGACAAGCTGGAGGCGATACCGGGCTTCCAGACCCACCTGCCATCCGAGCGCTTCGCGGAGCAGGTCAAGAGCATAGGCTTCGCCATATCGGGGCATTCCCTGGACCTCGCGCCCGCCGAGGGCAAGTTCTACGCCCTTCGTGACGTGACGGGCACCGTTCCCTCTCTTCCCCTGATATGCAGCAGCATAATCAGCAAGAAAATCGCGGGCGGCGCCGACTCCTTCGTGTTCGACGTCAAGTGCGGCGCAGGGGCCTTCATGACCGACTACGAAAGCGCCGAGAAACTGGCCAGGTCGCTGGTATCCCTCTCCAGGAACCTTGGCAAGAAATGCACGGCCCTTATAACGAGCATGGATCAACCTCTTGGAGAGTGGGTGGGCAACAGCGTCGAGGTTCTGGAGGCTGTGTCGATTTTTCGCGGAGAAGGGCCAAGGGACGTACGTGAGGTCGTGGTCAACTTGGCGGGTGCAATGATATCCATGGACTCTGAACGCTCTTTCGAAGAGGGATGCGAGCTGGCGAGGGTCAAGCTGGCCGACGGATCGGCCCTCGAGCATTTCAGGAAGCTGGTGGAGGCCCAGGGAGGCGACCCGGAAGTGTGCGACAGGCCGGAGGAGCTGCTGCCGATAGCAAGCTCCGTCCACTATGTCCGCTCGCCTGACGACTCGGTGGTTCGGGCGGTCGACGCGAGGATGATTGGAGAGGGAGTGAAGAGGCTGGGGGGCGGTCGCATGTCCATCGACGAGGAGATAGACCTATCCGTGGGTGTGCGGCTGATCAGGAAGAAGGGAGACGAGGCTGGACGGGGCGAGCCTGTCCTCGAGGTGCGGTACTCCAGCGAGGAGAAGCTGGCCGAGGCACTGCCGTTTTTCGACTCGGCCTTCGTGTTCGAGAGAGGCGGTGCTGTGGCCGCCGCGGAGGAAAGGGGAGTCATTCTTGGCAGGGTTTCTTGATAGGTCGTCTGAATGCAGGGGCCCCGCTCGGGCTTTCATTCTCGCTGCGCTGATGGTGCTGTTGGCGGCGGGAGCAGGCTGTGCGAGCGTCAACGTCCAGTACCCATCCTCGGTGGGAATTGGAAAGCCTTTAGTCATACGCGCCACCTCGTCGGTTCCCCTGACGGGGGTAGAGGCCATCTGGCAGGGGCGCACGACACAATTGGCCATCACCGTGTGGAACGAGCACTATGTCGCACTGGGGCTGATGGGAACACAGGTGGGCAAGGTCAAGCCGGGGGATCACAGGCTGAAGCTGCGCCTGGTCGACGGCGACCGGACCTCGGAGCACTCTCTGACGATAAAGATCACGCCGGTTCAGTATAAAGAGGACAGGCTCACTCTCCCTGAGAAGATGGTGAGCCCTCCCCAGTCTGAGCTGAAGCGAATCGAGGCGGAGAGAAAGCTCGTCGGGGCGGCACTGGCCACAATGACCGGCGACAGGCTTTGGGCCTTGCCGATCCTCAGGCCGGTGCAGGGCATAGTTACGAGTCCGTACGGTCGACGAAGGATAATAAACGGAAAGGCTGGCAGCCCGCACGGCGGGGTCGATTTCAGGGCGGCCTCGGGCACTCCTGTGAAGGCGGCCCTTCCGGGCAGGGTGGTCCTTACCGGCGACCACTACTTCGCCGGCAAGAGCGTGTACATCGACTCGGGCGGCGGGGTGATCTCCATGTACTTCCATCTCAGCTCGATAGACGTGGCGCAGGGCGATATGGTGAAAGCGGGGCAGGTGGTCGCGAAGAGCGGCTCCACCGGGAGGTCGACCGGGCCGCACCTGCACTTCGGGCTTTCACTGTCCGGACAGGCGGTGGACTCTGAGCCCCTCTTCGATTCGACGTCGGCAAACCTGTTGGCGAACTCGGCGTTCGTCAAGCTGACCCCTGCTTGGCGATGAAAAAGCTGTGCATACCTCCCTTGGTGGCGGGCCTCCTGGCGCTGCTGGCGGCCTCCGCCTTCGGGGAGGCACTGGTAAAAGAGCACGAGGCCCTATTCACCAAGTATTTCAAAGACAGGATCAAGGCCGAATCAGTTCTGCCGGTGATAATGGCCACCGAGGACGATCTTCGGCGCGGGGTCGTCCCGACTCTGAACCTATGCCTCGAGGAAGCGGTGATCGATGGAGTGTGCTTCGACAGGATGCTCCTCGTGATGCGGGACGTGCTCTACAC
>JAAYLU010000034.1 GCA_012521675.1 Synergistaceae bacterium
ATTCCAAGTGCCGCCGTCCGCGAGCTCGCGAACACCGTTAGGGTATTCACGCCGGATGTCATCCGGGCCACAAAACTCCACCAGGCTGCCAAGCGAGTCTCCGGCAAGCTGACCAAGCAGGCACCCCTGCGCTCGTGAAAGCATACCGACCTCGGGCGCATTCTTGCTCATCGGACCTCTCCTCCGTTCCGCATTCGAGCTGATTCAACCTCGAAACCCTGCAAACTCCTAGTCCAGATAAATAGTACACTGGAAACGTCTCTTTTGCACGGGTTGTTTACAAATAACTGTGGAAACGGGAGCTCTGCAAACCGGAAGGCACGGCTCACGGCAGCAGGTGGATCAGTGCGCGGCCAATATCGGTATTGTCTAACTCGCCGGAGAATTGCTCAGAACCGGGGCCGACTGAGTATACCGGGACGGATGCGCCCGAGTGACCGTAGGAGGTCCAGCGGACCCCGGCGCGACGGGCCAGCGCGCGGGAGGCAACCATGGTCAGAGGCTCGTAGGGGCCATAAAGCCGATTATACTCCTTGTCGCGTGTACGGCCGCTCTTCGGCTTCATGCTCTGAGCGAAGGCGGCTTTCAGCTCCTCCGTCTCATCGCTTGACAGGTTCTCAAGTCCGAAGAAATCAGTCAGAAGGGGCAGCATGCTTTCGAAAGAGGCTCGACCGCCCTTGCGCATCTCTGCGACTTTCACGTCGAACACCTCGTTCGACCCTCTCTGCCTGGAGAGGATCGCATGGAACATCTCTCCCCCGGGCCCGCCGACCAGGCTCATACCCCCGGTCTCGTGGTCTGCAGTCACTACTATCAGAGTCTCATCGGGCCTGTCGCGGGCGAAAGCCAGGGCCTCCCTCACTGCATCGTCGAATGCCGCCACGTCGTGCACCATCGCGGCTGTGTCGCTCCTGTGGCAGGCCCAGTCGATCTTCCCGCCCTCCACCATCATGAAAAACCCCTCGGAACAGTCCAGCAGCACAATCCCGAGTCTGGTATAGTCGGCCAACGACAGAGCGCCCTTCGGACGGTCGATCTCGTAGTGCAGGGCACCCGCCGAGCCGGTGACCAGCACCTTCTCTCCCGGCCTGGCCGACGGTATCTCCTTGGCGGTCCGCAGCACTTTGTAGCCCCGTGCGGCGGCTATTTCATACAGGTCCTTCTGATCGCCCTTGCGCCCTTTTCGCCTGCTCAGCCCCCCTCCGCCGAAATAGTCAAATCCGCTTTCCGGCAGCTGTTTTCCAATATCGTACAGGTCCGTGCGCGAGGGGGACCAGGCGTAGAAAGCCGCAGGGGTCGAGTCATTCATGAAGGAGCTGGTCACTATCCCCACCCTCATCCCCCGGTCGCGGGCGACCATCGCGACTGTGACGAAGCGTTTGGTCCTGGTCGGGTCCATGTTCAGTATTCCGTTCTCCGTCTTGTACCCCGAGGCCAGCGCCGTACCCGCGGCGGCCGAATCGGTTACGGCCCCCTTCGCCGTCCCCGTCGTAATACTGCCTCTGACAGGCATCGAGGGGAAGGCGAGCTCTCCCCTGCCTGAGGCGCGGCAGTACAGATCGGATGCGATAACCTGGGGCTCTCCCATACCGTCGCCTATGAAGAGAAAGATGTATCTCGGACCCCCGGAAGCACCGGCTATCGGCGGCACAACCGACAGAAGCAGCAGTGCGACCAGGGTCGTAACCCTCAGCAAACGCCCGAGTCTTTTCATGGGAACGCCTCCTTTCTACTCTGATTGATTTATCCACCCCTCGGTTATGATTTGGTCCTGAAACATTAGCAACACCGTGGGGGCAATGAACTCATAGCTCAGATCAATAATACACTGGACGGGTCGATTCATCACGTCGCGAAAGGACCAATTCTGGATGTCGCTTGACATGTCTCATGAGCCACCACGCTCGGCTTGCCCTTGTTGCATCTCATAGAAAAAGAAAAAGGCTCCTTCCCATGCGGGAGGAGCCTTGCGTCTTGCGACTGAAAAGGGGGCGAGCCCCGTCCTACCTGCCGTAGAGCTCTTCGCTCCACCGGTCGTCGGACCTGCGGAAGAGCACTGGGTCGACTATGCGCCCGTTTTTGCGCTCCGCCGGCTGGAAGCCGCCCTCGGGCATAAGCCAGTACGGCTTGCCCGACATGAAAACCAGTTTCTTGTACATACGCTTACCTCTTTCTTGATGTATTACCGAATTGCTGACGGCGCCTCAAGGGGTGTCTCGGCTACAGCCGCTTGTTGGATGTATTGACGCCTCAAAAAACAAGGCCGTTCTGGAATACTCTCCAGAACGGCCTGGAAACTATCTGGCTCC
>JAAYLU010000035.1 GCA_012521675.1 Synergistaceae bacterium
CCCACCTCTCCAAAATCCACTCCGCCGCCCTGCGGGCCTCGTTAAGGGCGGGGCCGTCGGCGTGGGGGGATGAACCCTCGTCCATCGGCCTTCTCAGCGCTCGGCCGCTCATCTCGTTCAGCAGGCCGCGCCTCTTCAGCAGGTCGAACAGCGCGTCGAAGCGCGGCTTGCCCCAGAGGAGCCTCCCCGGAAGCAAGCCCCTGCGCGCCAGCCACGCGGTCGCGTCCTGCAGGACGGTGCGCGCTCCGCCCCTTCTGCCCGCCCTCATCAGGAAGACCTCCCTGCCCGCGGTGATCGCCTCCGACACCATCGAGACGGAGTCGTCCGTCACGAACAGTCGCGAGCAGAGGCCGAGCATTCCCGGCACTGGGTTGAATTCGTCCTTGGAGGCTATCAGCAGCATCCGCACGGAGGAGTACAGGGGGACCAGCAGCTCCAGCACCTCGCAGGCCGCAGCCGACGTCCGCCTGGATGTCGTGATGTACAGGTCGATCCCCATGCTCTCCGCCGCCGCAAGTACGGGAGGCAGGTTGAACGATACCCACTCGGCCGAGATCTCGTAGTTGACGTCGTCACCGCCTATCATCAGTCCCCACGTGCCCTTCGAGCCCTCGAATGGCGGATATAGCTCCGCCAGCTCCCACCCGCGCCTCTCGAGCTCGTCGGGGAAGATGGCGTTGGGCGCCCCCAACGTGGTCAGGACGTTCAGCTCGGGGCGAGGGTGATCGTGCCAGGGGACCACGGCGAAGTCGAACGACGAGGGAGGGATGGCCGACGGGGTCATCAGGACGCACGACCTCCCTCGGACTATCCTGGATAAGGCGAGAGCGAAGGGCGCGGCCGAGCTTCCCGCCGCCACGAACAGGGCGCCGTCCCCGGAAAGCCCGCGCGAGGCCAGCTCCCTCCTCGCGGTCTCGAAGAGAGGAGCGCCGCCCGTCTCGTCCAGCCACGCAAGCAGGTCCAGCGACTTCATCGCGGGCAGCCTGCGCCCCTTGATCTTCAGCAGCTCCACCCGCCTTTTGCCCTCGATCGCGGGGACGTCCATCTCCACGACGTCGGCCCCCGTAAAGCGCGACAGCCACCCGGAAAGACCGCGGCTCTGCGAAATATGACCGCGGATCAGGTCGCTCATTATGAAGATCAACGACGGTCCGGAGAGCGCCGTGTCTCGTCTTGTGATGCGCTCGGTCGGCATCGGCCCCGCTCGTCCGCTCAGGGGGTGTTGAATCCCGCCCCGCGGATGATGCGGCGCACCTCCTCTAGGTCCTCGGGCGTGTCCACGCTGGGGCCAAGCTTCGCGCCGCAGGTGACTCCGACCTTCATGTTGTAGCCGTGCTCCAGTATCTTGAGCTGCTCCAGCGATTCTGCGCGCGACAGAGGCGTGGGCGGCAGGGAGACGAAGCGGTAGAGGAAATCCCTTCTGAACGAGTATATGCCTATGTGCTCGTACACGGGAGGCGCTCCCTCGGACACTCGGACGAAGGGGATGAGGCTGCGGCTGAAGTAAAGGGCGAAGCCCCGCAGGTCGCGCACGACCTTCACCGCAGAGGGGTCGTCCAGCAGCGCTTGGTTGGAGAGGGGCGAACACAGGGTCGCCGACAGCGCCGTCTCGTCCTCGACGAGAAGGTTCGCCGCCTCTTCAACCATGACGGGATCGAGAAGCGGCTCGTCCCCCTGGATGTTCAGCACTATGTCGCAATCGAACGGCCGGACTGCCTCCGCGACGCGGCTGGTGCCGTCCGGGTGGTCGGGCGAGGTGAGAACCGCCTCTCCGCCGAAGCCCCTTACGGCCTCCATTATCCGCTCGTCGTCCGTCGCGACCACCAGCCTGTCCAGCACGCCGGACTCGCTCGCCCTCTCGTAGACCCTCTGGACGAGCGTCTTGCCGCAGACGTCGGCCAGCGGCTTGGCCGGAAGCCGGGTGGACGCGTATCTCGCAGGGATGACCCCAAGTATCCTCATGCCTTTTCTCCTTCCTGAGCGGGCGCTGCCGAGAGGCGAACTGCACGTGCGCGGGCGTGCATCCTCTCCCTGTCGAGAGGCTCTATCTCCTTCACGATCCAGTCGCGCATGGCCTTCCCCTCGGGAGTCTGCTGGGCGTAGCTCATGAAATCCAGCTTGCGTCCGAGCGCCTTGGCCACCCTCCACGCCATCACCGGCCAGGCCTGCCCTATGTCGCCTATCACGGGGATGGCGTCCTCGAGGCGGGCGAACGCGGACATCTCCATCCTGAAGGGGATCTTCGAGAGCTTCGTCTTCGGCAACCCCTTGTCTATCGCCTGCTGGACCAGCGAGCTCTCCAGCTCCAGGTCCCTCGCCCTGCGCAGATTCTCGTCGAGGTCGATGCGCACCAATGTCTTCCCGCGAAGGGAGAAGACCGGCAGCCCCTTCCACCAGGACCAGATGCCGTGCCCCGTGTAGCACTCGAACGGGCCGTCGTGTATCTCCTGCGTCAGGGCGACGGCGGACTCGATGATCACGTCCGCGGAGGCCAGCATCGCCGCTATGCGCGCCGACCTCTCGAAGATCGAGATGCTGTCCCCTATCGCCATGCCGACATGCCCGCTGCCGACCATCTGCGGGATGCTCACCAGCACCGGCAGCCCCAGCTCGGCCCCGGCGCCGATCATGGTGCGCCTGTCCGCACCCCATCCCGCCACGGTCTCGAAGGGCAGCCCCAGCGCCCTGGCGAGAACCAGGATTTCGTCGCCCAGATTCTCGGTGCGCAGTCCCATCGGGTAGGCCATGTTGCCCGCGGCCTTGATAACCAGCCGCCCCTCGGCCCTCTCCCCCCTGGCCATCAGCTCCTCGTCCAGCACCATCTCGCCTCTCAGCCTCCGAAGCCCCGCCTCGTCCAGCTGAGTGAACTCAAAGGCCCCGCCGCGCGGGATGTACCTCTCGTCGAAGCCAAGCTCGGACGCTTTGCAGATCTTCACCAGGTCGAGCGCCCCGGCCATCTCGTGCCCCACCACCGCAGAGCTGGTGGTCACACCGTCGATTATGCCCTTGTGCATCAGCTCCGCGATCAGGGTCGTGACCCCCTCGTGGATGTTGGGGCCACTCCCGGTGGCCACCACGACCGTGCCGCCGCGCCTCTTGACCTCGATCACCCTCTCGGTCGCCGCATCCAGCGCTGCCCTCGACCGTTCGTCGAGTCCGTCGTAGAAGTCGTTCAACAGAGCCTCGTTGACCTTCATCTTCCCATCACCCCGATTATCTCCTCCGCGGACCGTCTGGCGGCGCCCCCCGCCGCGCGGAAGAACCTGGCCGCTCCTTCCCTCGCCTCGTCCCGGAAATCCGGCCTCAGGCTCGCCTCCCAGTGGTCGGCGATGTCGCCCGCGCACTCGACCGATCTCGCAACACGCAGCTCGCCCAGACCGAACGCCGCCTCGGTGAAGTCCCTCATGAAGGGGCCGTGGCACAGGGGCGTCCCGAACGCCGCGGGCTCCATGATGTTCTGCCCTCCCCTGTCCACGAGGCTGCCGCCGATGAAGGCGGCGTCCGCGACCGAGTACAGGTCGAAGAGCACGCCTATCCTGTCCACGACTATTATATCGCCGATCCTCGGCGCCGGGGACGACAGGAGGAGGGACTCCGCGCAGGCGTTCGCCAGCTCAAGCACTCCCCCTGCTCGCTCCGGGTGCCTGGGGGCGAGCACCAGCCTGGCATCCGGCAGAGAGCGGCGCACGATGTTGAAAGCCTCCAGCGCGGCCTCCTCCTCCCCCTCGTGGGTGCTGCCGGCAAGGAAGAGAGGCCTGCCGTCGCGTCCCTCTCCGGGTCCGAAGAGCATGTCGCGAGCCCTCTCCTGGTCGACGCAGCGGCGGCGCATAAGAAGCGCGTCCACCTTGCAGTCACCCGTGACGACTATCCTGCCCCCCTCGACCCCGAGAGCGAGGAGAACGTCCCGGTCGGACTCAGACCGCACCATCAGGCGGCTGAAGCAGCCGTACACCTCGCCCCAGAAAGCCGAACGACGGGCCTTCGCCGACCGGTCGGAGATCCTGCCGTTCACCAGGAAGGCGGGGATCCCCCTGCGCGCCAGTGCGAAGAGCATGTTGGGCCATATCTCCGTCTCCATGACGGCGTAGGCGGAGGGACGAACCGCGTCGAGCGAACGAGAGACCACCTTCGGCACGTCCCACGGGTAGTAGATGTGCCGGTCGAACAGCTCGCGCGCCAGTCCGAGGGCCATCTCCCTTCCGGTGCGCGTCGTGGTGGAGAGCAGCACGGAGGGCGCGTTTTCCTCAAGGGCGCGCAGCTCCGCCATCAGCGGCCATGCCGACTGGGCCTCCCCGACCGACACGGCGTGAATCCACAGCGAGTCGCGGGGCATGGGGCCCTCGTACAGCCCCCTGCGTTCGTTCAGCCCCTCCCGGTACCTGCGCGACAGCCACGGGTAGAGAACCGGGTAGGCGGCGGACGTCAGGGCACCGTACAGAGAGGCGGCGACGGAGCGCAGATCAGGCCACCCCCGCCTGGAGCAGCTCGTGCAGGTGCACCATTCCCACCGGCCGGCCTTCGTCGGCGACTATTATCGCCGAGATCTCCCTCTGCTCCATCACCCGCACCGCCTCGACAGCGAGCTTGTCCGGGTGTATCTCCGACGGGTTTCTCGTCATCACAGTGCCGACCGGCAGGGAGAGGCACTCCACGCCGCGCGCGCCTATAAGCCGCCTGAGGTCGCCGTCCGTGAAGATGCCGGCTATCAGTCCCTCTCCGTCGACTATCACGGTAGCGCCGTAACCCTTGCTGGTCATCTCGAACAGTGCGTCGCTGACAGCCACGTCCTCCGTCACCACCGGCAGCTTGGCCCCGGCCCCCATCACGTCTCGCACCCTGGTCAGAAGCCTGCGCCCGAGCGCTCCGCCCGGGTGAAAGAGGGCGAAATCCTCGGCCCTGAGCCCGCGCAGAAGCGTGACCATCCCGGCCAGAGCATCGCCCAGCGCCAGCTGAAGGGTGGTGCTGCACAGGGGCGCCAGGTTCAGCGCGCCCTCGCTCCCCTCGCCGTTCGGAGCGCACGCCCCCGCCTCCGATCGCACGGACGAGTCGAGCACCACGTCGGCGTTCCTCGCCAGGGGCGAGTCCAGCCCCCCGGTGACGGCGATTATCGGCGCGCCGAGTCGCTTGAAGTGCGGCAACAGCGACACCACCTCGGCGGTGGTCCCGCTGTTGCTGATGAAGAGTGCCGCGTCGTCCCGCGTGACCATCCCCAGGTCGCCGTGAGCCCCCTCTGCCGCGTGAAGGAAGAAGGAGGGAGTTCCCAGAGATGCGAGGGTGGCCGCGATCTTTCGCCCGATGATGCCGGACTTCCCCATGCCGACCGTCACCAGCCTGCCCGAGCAGGAGAATACGATCCGGGCCGCCTCCGCCAGCTCCGGGCCGATTCGTTTGGCCGCCCTGTCCAGCTCCGCCGCCTCGGCCGCCAGTATCGACCTCCCGGCCTCCAGCAGCTCGCGGTCTGTCAGGTCGTTCCCCTCTCTCTCCCAGGGGAGGCTGAGAACGGTCATCTCGCCCCTCCCTCCTCGGCCCATTCGAGCGAGGAGTACCCGAGCCGGGAGGCGACGAGGTCGTGCAGCTCCACCAACTGCTCCAGCAGGAAGCGCATCCTGTGCAGGGGGACGAGGTTCGGCCCGTCGCTCAGCGCCCTCTCGGGGAAGGGGTGAGTCTCCAGGAATACCGCGTCCACCCCGGAGGCCACCGCGCTTCTGGCAAGCGACTGCACCAGCCGCCTGTCCCCTCCGGATGCCCCGCCCGCCGCGCCGGGGGCCTGCACGCTGTGCGTCGCGTCGAAGACCACGGGGCAGCCGAGCGACCTCATTATCGGCAGGGAGGTCATGTCCACCACAAGCCGCCCGTAGCCCATGAAGGTCCCCCTCTCGCAGAGCATCAGCCCGGAGGCACCGCCGGAGCGGCACTTTTCCACCACGTGCCTCATATCGTCCGGCGAGAGGAACTGCGCCTTCTTGACGTTCAACGGCCTTCCGGTCGCGGACGCGGCGAGCAGCAGGTCGGTCTGGCGGCATAGAAACGCCGGAATCTGCAACACGTCCACCGCCTCGGCGGCGGGTTCCGCCTGCCACGACTCGTGAATGTCCGTCAGCACCGGAACGCCAGCCTCATCCCTGATCCGCGCCAGCTGCTCCAGCCCCTCCTCCAGCCCCGGGCCGCGAAAGCTGGATAGGGACGTCCGGTTGGCCTTGTCGAAGGATGCCTTGAAGATGTAGTTTATGCCCAGCTCGCGGCAGATGCCGCGTACCGTCCCGGCGATCTCCAGCCCCAGCTCCCGGCTCTCGAGCGAGCAGGGCCCCGCGATCAGCGCGAGCCTTCCCTCTCCTATTGAAAAGTCCCACCTGCACTCGGGGGAGTCGTCCCTTATACGGACGGCCTCCGGTGCGCACGACGACATCACGCCGCATCATCTCCTGACTTTCTGATAGTTCACTTCCACCGGGCCGCCAGAGTGTCGTACAGCCTTACTCTCAGACCCCACCCCATGCGGGTCGCGGCGTAGTCGGCCACCCTGTCCAGCGCGCCGGGCCCTCCCAGCCGCGAGACCCCCTCCTCCGACATCCGCCTGCGCAGTTCGTCGTCCCCGATGATCTCGACCGCCGCGTCCGCGAGCGCCTGAGGGTCCTGCGGCACCAGTATCTCCGAGTCGCCCAGCAGCTTCTTCTGCACGAACTTGCCCTTCTCCTCTATGGAGACCACCGGCACGCCCATCCCGGCGCACACCTGGTTGGCCGTGCCGCCGAGGCCTATCAGCACGTGAGCCCTGCCCGCCACCGCCGGCAGCGGCCCGAAGAAGAAGCTTATCTCGCAGCCGTTCTTGCTCACCCTGAGTCCGTTCGTGTCGGAGCCGCGAACCGGCATCCAGGCCGTGCCGTCGGCCGAGCGGGCCTCCTCGCAAGCCTGCAGCAGCCTGTCCGTGTCAAGGGTCGGCGCGACCACCATCATGTACGACGCGCCTCCGGTCGTAAGCAGGGCCTCCTGCACCCTCTCCACCGCCCTCAGAAGCAGGCGTAGGTCGTCGTAGGCCCTGCGCCTGCTGCCGGGCAACAGCAGTATGCGGGGCAGATCGTCCGCCCCCCACGGGACCGGCTCGATAGTATTATCACACGTTATGTCCATTATCGGGTTGCCGTCGAAGCGCGCCTGCGCCCCCGACCTCCGCAGCTCCTCGGCCGTGTCGCGGTCGCGGGTCCAGGCCATGCGGCTCCGGTGCTTCAGTATGAAGCGCTCCAGCCTCCAGTGCCCGCTCAGGTAGACGGTCTTGGCGGTCGCCACCAGCACCGGCAGCTGCCCCTGCCCCCAGAGGGTGTGCAGCAGCAGGTAGACGTCCCCCACGCACAGAGGGGTCCTGATGCGCCCCCGCAGCTTCCTCCAGGCGCCCATCTGCATGGCGATCGACTTCAGCAGCCCGGCTCGCAGATCCCTCCACAGGTCCACCAGCCGGTACTTGATCACCCCGTCGCTGGGCGAGTCCGAAGGGGTCGAGTCTATCGGGATGCCCTCCTTGCTGTAGTGCTCCCCCCTGCCGACTATTGGGAAGGCGGAGACCAGCGCGGACGGGAATCTCTCGGAGAGCTTCCTCGCCAGCAGCACCCCCATCGAGTCCTCCCCGTAGCCGTTGGACGCGACGACCATCCTCGGGCGAAGCGAATCGAGCAGGCAGGACCTGAAGCGCTCCTCGTCGTCCAGCACGGTCGATATGAAGGGCACCAGGATGTCCCGCGAGGCGTTCCAGTCGTGAGGCATATTGTAGACGTCCTTCTCCGTGCAGATCATGCAGGGGGCGCCGCACTCCGCCATCGAGGCCTCCAGGGCCCTCATGTCCTCGACCCGGTAGCGGTAGTGATCCTTGAACCGGTGCTCCCTGAGTATCTCCACCCCCTCGGCCAGCAGGGACCTGCGGAAGCTCTCCGGGCTGCCTATGGCCGAGAAGATCAGGGCCGATTCCGGACGACCGGAGGCCGTACCCCGCCAGCCGCCGTTCCACAGCCGCCACTCGTGCAGCGAGATTCGGGAGAAGAAGAGCCTATCCCTCGGGACGTGCCTCGTCAGCTCGTCCACCAATTTCTCAAGGCTCTCCGCCGAGACCTGCTCGGACTTGGTGATCACGACCGCGGACGCACGGGAGAGCACGTCCGGCGACTCCCTCAGGATGCCGGCCGGGACGATCCACCCGTTGCCGAAGGGGCAGCATGCGTCCACAAGCACAATGTCCGCGTCCCGCCCCATTCGCCTGTGCTGAAAGGCGTCGTCCGCGACTATCAGCTCTATATCCCTCTCGGAGAGCACGTCCACATCCCTGAGCCGGTCCTTGGAGACAGCCACCGGGACGCCGGGAAGCCTCGAAGCCAGCAGGAGGGGCTCGTCGCCGACCAGGTCGCGCAGCCGGTCCGGGCTTTCGCCCTCCATCGAGTCGGCCGTGATGACGACCGGGTCGACCGTCCGTCCTCCGTACCCCCTGCTGATTATGCCGGGCGAGACCCCCGCCGACTGGAGGATGCGGCAGAGCATCTCGACGAACGGGGTCTTGTTGGTGCCGCCGAGGGTTATGTTGCCGACGCTCACCACCGGGATGGGCGGCTCCTCCGAGCGGGCGAGCCCGTGGTCGAACGCGAAGTTCCTGGCAGCTACGACGAACCTCGCTATCAGCCCGAACGGATATACCAGAGCCCAGGGGGAGAAGCGCGTCTCGCCGCGCGCGAAAGAGAGGTAGCTGCCGAGCGCGGAGCGCACCGGGGTGCGCAGCCTGCCAAACCCCTGCGACCGATCTCTGGTCCCCTCGCCCGGCGTCCTCATGAGCCCGCCTCCCTCCCGTAGGTGTACAACCTGCGGTAGAGCCCGCCCAGGGACAGCAGCTCCCCGTGCGTCCCCTGCTCGACTATCCGCCCCTCGTCGAGCACCACGATCCTGTCCGCGCCCATGACGGTAGAGAGTCTGTGGGCTATCACCAGCGACGTTCGCCCGGCCATAGCCTTGTTCATAGCCTCCTGCACCTGGCGCTCCACCTCCGAGTCCAGCGACGATGTGGCCTCGTCCAGGATCAGTATCCGCGGGTTCCTGACCACCGCCCTGGCTATCGCTATCCTCTGCCTCTGCCCGCCGCTGAGGGTCACTCCCCTCTCGCCGACCTCGGTGTCGTACCCGTCCGGGAGCGACTCGATGAAGGGCCGTATCCCCGCGATCTCCGCCGCCCTCTCTATCTCCGCAAGCGAGAGGCCGGGCAGTCCGTAGGAGATGTTGAATCCTATCGTGCCCTTCAGCAGTATCGACTCCTGGTGCACTATGCCTATCTGCCTGCGCAGCTCGGCCAGGTCGAGCGTCCGCACGTCGTGCCCGTCGATCATCACGGCGCCCTCGTCCGGGTCGTAGAAGCGGGGCAGCAGGTCCGCGAGCGTTGACTTGCCGGAGCCGGTAGGGCCCACTATCGCGACCCTTTCGCCGGGGCGGACGTCCAGCTCTATGCCGCTGAGCACCTCGCTGCCCGCGACGTAGGAGAACGACACGCCGCTGAAGGTCACTCGCCCCTCCACTCGTCCGAGCTTTGCGGGCGACTCGGGGGAGGCTATGTCCACGGACGAGTCGAGCACGCCGAAGATTCTGTCGGCCGCGGCCAGCCCCATCTGCAGCGAGCCGGTGACCGACGTCAGCACCCTTATCGGCTGCACGAGGAATCCCAGGTAGCCGAGGAAGGCTATCAGCTCGCCGGGCGTCAGCTCCCCGCTCACGACCTTCCTGCCGCCGAGCCAGAGGATCAGCGCCAGCGCCGCTATGAGCACGACCTCAATTATCCCCGCGAGGGCGGACTGGACCTGTACTCCGTGCATCACCGCGCGGAAGTTGTCCCGGTTGCTGCTCTCGAACCGCGACAGCTCGAGGTCCTCCGTGGCGAAGGAGCGGACCACCCGTATCGCGCTGAAGGCCTCCTGCACCACCGCGGAGAGGGAGGCCAGCTCTCTCTGTATCTCGTGCCCGACCCTGCGAAGTTTCTTGCCCGCGCGATCGAGGATCAGCACGGTGAGGGGGAGAACCGCGAAGGCCACCAGCGACAGCCTCCAGTTGATGTACAGCAGGAAGGCCACCATACCGACGAAGGTGACGGCCTGCACCACCAGGTTGACCAGCACGGACGTGACGAGGTTCTGTAGGATGGAGACGTCGTTGGTCACTCTCGACATCAGCTCGCCTAGGCGCTTTCCGTAGAGGTACTTCAGCGACATGCGCTGAAGGTGGTCGTAAAGTTTTATCCGCAGGTCCATGACCACCCTCTGCCCAGTCCAGTTCATCAGGTACTGGTGGCCGTAAGAGGCCAGCCCCTTGCCGACGAATAGAGCCACCAGCAGAAAGGGCAGGGTGTTGAGCATGGCGAGGTCCCTGGCTATCAGCACGTCGTCCACCACGTTCTTGAGCAGCCACGGAGGCACTATGTTGCACGCCGACGCGAGGAACATGCAGGCGAGAGCGGCCAGGAGCCTGCGCATGTAGGGCTTCGCACAGGAGAGCAGTCTCAGGTAGGGCGGTTTGGCAGTGTGTGTCTTGTCCGTCATGTCGAGAGGGCCCCCTCTATTTGATTCGCCATGCGGGCCGCAGCGCCGCTCGGGGCCGACGCGGAGATCCGCGACAGCTCCTCCCGTGCGCGGGCCATTCGCGCTTCGTCGTGAAGGTGCTCGGCGACCCGAAGCGCTATGTCCTCCGGCGTTATGTCGCCTGATATCTCGTCCACCACCGGGCGACCGGCGAGGCGATTAGGCCACGCTGTGAAGCCGAGCCTTTTCCCCTTCGCCCTCAGGGCCGCCTCCTTGAGCAGCAGGCCGGCGACCGGCAGGCGCGACACCAGTCCCGCAAGGCCGGAGAGGGGCGCGTGGCGCAGCGACGAGAAGGGAATGGCCACAAGGAAGGGTATCGAGAGGTGAGTCAGCTCCAGCGTGTTGGTCCCCGGCTGTGTCACAGCGAAGTCGACTCCGTCAAGAGAGCCGGACTCGCCCCCTCGCACCGGGGCCAGGCCCTCGACGTTCGGTTCGTCCCCCGAGAAGGGCGAGAGAACCATGCGTGCATCGAGCGAAGGGATCAGCTCTTTGAGAGACGCCGCCGTCCTCTCCATCAGAGGGACTGCGTACTTGAAGATCTCCCTCCTGCTGCCGGGGAAGAAGGCAACGGTCGGTCCGCCCGCTCCCTCGCGCCTCGACGGGCGAGCCAGGCCCTCGGCCGCCAGGTCGCCGACCAGAACGGGCGCGGCCCCGTGCCGTTCTATCGACTCCGCCATAGCGGGGAAGGCTGTGTAGACCGCCGCGCACCGGCTCAAGCCACGCTTGGCCCCGTAGGTGTAGCAGAAGAGGGGCGCTCGGCTCGACCGGGCCAGCATCCTACCCCACATAAGGTCGCCCCCGAGCTGTATCACCGCGTCGGGCGGCTCGCCCTTCCCCCGCCTCGACAGGGCAAGCGCTGTGGACAAAGCGGACTCCGGGCCGGATACGTCCGACAGGCGCAAGGACGAGGCGACCGAGGCCTCCTCGCCGGAGGCGAACTGGCACGGGAGAATCCTAAGAGAGACGTCCCACCCTCGCCCGGTCAGCTCCGCCGCGAGGGGGCGCACCCAACCCCACAGCTCCCCCGGGCCGTTCGCGAGCAGCACGACGCGTCGCGCGCCTGGGCGAGTCATCGTCCCGTCCCCTCCGCACCGGCCGGCGACAGCACTTCCCTCGCCCAGAAGTCCAATGCGCGGCCCTTGCCCATCCTCGCGCGGGCGGCGGCGAGCCCGTCGTGGACTTGATCGCGCCGCGAACCGTCCTTCAGATAGCTCGTAATCTCGCGAAAGGCCCTCTCCCCCGTGGCGTCCCATTGAAGAAGCTCCGGGTAGACGTTCCGCCCCGCCAGGATATTGGGGATGGAGACGTTTTTCGTCCTGCCGAGCAGCTTCCAGGCAAGCCACGTGAGGATCCCGGTCCTGTACATCACGACCATGAACCGGTCGAGCATCATCGCCTCGACAGCCACCGTGCCGCTGGCCCCCGCAGCCGCGGCACACAACCCCAGCAGCTCCCTCGCACCCCCCTCGAAGAGCTCGAAGCCGCGAAGCTCGCCCCTCATCCACTCCTTCGCCGCCTCGGACATCCCCGGGGCGATTGAGAATACCGGCACAAGCCCCTCCGCCCGAAACATCAGCGCGCATTCGCGGAGTGCCGGGAGCAGCGCCCTCGCCTCCGAACCGCGGCTGCCGGGCAGCAGAGCTATCCTGTCGCCCGACGGGGGCGCGGGGTTGGCCGGGAAGTCGTCGACCAGCGGGTGACCGAGCCAGGCCGACGAGACCCCCCTCTCGACGAGATGGTCGTGCTCGAATCCGAACAACGGAAGGCAGAGGTCCACGTCGCGAATCAGAGCCTTGACCCTTTCGCCCCTCCACGCCCACACGGTCGGCGGCACGGCGTACACGGCCCTGCCCCGCCACCCGCGGGAGCGAAGCATCGAGAGCAGGGGGAGGTGAAAGTCCGGGCTGTCTACCAGGACTACCGTCTCGAAGCCGCCTTTCGTGACGAAATCGGCCAGCTCCCTCCGCAGGCGCAGCAGCCGTGGAATCGCATGCAGCACCTCGCCGACACCCATCAGGTGCAGCTCGCTCGCGTCTCGGACAGACTCGATTCCCGCGGCTGCTCCCCTCTCGCCGACCATTCCGGAGAGAGGCCCGTCGTACCCCGCCGCCCGCAGCGAACGGGCCAGCGAGGCGGCGTACATGTCGCCCGAGACCTCTCCGCAGCCGATGAAGATCCCGCCCGGGGCTCGGTTCAAGCGTCGCCGCCCCCGAGCAGAGGAGCCGACCCTCGTATTCCCAGCACGGAGATCCCGAGCGGCCCTGCCAGCTCCA
Organism: Synergistaceae bacterium; assembly: GCA_012521675.1. Lineage (NCBI taxonomy): Bacteria > Thermotogati > Synergistota > Synergistia > Synergistales > Synergistaceae > Synergistaceae bacterium. The sequence goes on from JAAYLU010000035.1 coordinate 12,866, forward strand.
CGAACCTGTCGGCGTTGATCATCAGGGTCCTTCCAGCCTCGATGGCGAGGCAGATCAGCCCCGCGCTCTTCATATTTCTGAGGGTATCGACCCCGACGACCGGCACGTCGAAGCGCACGTCCTGGTCGGGGCGCATCATCTTCACCAGGGTTCCGCTGACGCCCCTCTCCGCCAGCAGCTCGCCCGCCCTGCGGATCATCTCGTCCGTGCCCTCCATCGCCTCGACCGCGACGACGGCCCCGCGAGCGACCACCACCCCCTGCCCGAACGAGAGGGGCAGAGTCACGGAGAGCACCCTGCGCCCCAGTTCCACGTCCGCCAGCTCCTCCTCCGTTGGCGCCCTCCCCGCTATCTCCCCCCCGGGCGCCAGGGAGTCACCAAGGAGCGCCGCGTAGGGCAGCACCCTCAGCCCCGCAGCCTCGAAGGCCGCGACTATCCTCCCCAGCAGGCCGTGGTCGTCGTTCTCCGCCCCCTCGATCAGCCTCCTCGTCTCCGGGTCGTCGACAGGCCCGTAGATCAAACTCTTAGGGATCATCCCCGCCATCACCACGGCGTTGGCCCCCCTCCTGGCCATGTCCTCCACGGTCGCGCGAAGGTTCAGCCCGTCGGGCAGA
>JAAYLU010000036.1 GCA_012521675.1 Synergistaceae bacterium
AAACGAACAACCCATCCGGCCCGCCAACTCCCGCGTGGAGGAGTCGGGCTCGAACAGGCGAAGAGACTCGGAAGGGCACAGGGCCGTCACTTGGCGACACCCGTCGTTGCCGATCCGGTCGCCGAATCGGAATTCTTTGTGGTCTTCACACGTTTCACGCTCCATTTTTCAACCCGAACGTCATGAAACGACCTTTTCGGGAGGAGATTTCTCATTCCAATTTCTTTGGTATTCATTGTAGTCGGAGAAGGTTTAGAAGTAAACCACCGCCGGTGACGGCTACTCTCCGTCGCTCTCGAGCCCGGGCCACATGGCAGAAGCTTCTTCCTCGGGGAACTCGGACAGCTTCTTGCCGACCGAAGCTCGAAGAAAGTCGTCCACCCAGCGAAATACGTCGTTCCTGGCTATGGATTTTCTCAGGCCGCGCATTCGGCGCTTCCTCTCCCCCTCATCCATGGTCAGCCCCTCCACGATCGCCGAGGCTACCGCGTCGACATCGTACGGGTTGACCAGGAGCGCCCCATTCGCGAGCTGAATGGCCGCACCCGCGAACTCGCTGAGGACCAGCACCCCGTCCGCATCGGTCTTGCAGGCGCAGTACTCCTTGCACACGAGGTTCATGCCGTCCTTCAGGGACGTCACCAAGGCCATGTCCGCCCCCCGGTAGAGAGCCGCCAGCTCCTCGCGAGGCACGGTGCCGTAGCGCCAGTGAACCGGGACCCAGCCGGTCGTGGAGTACTCTCCGTTGACCCTGCTTATCAGCAGCTCTATCTCCTGTTTAAGATCCAAATATTCCCCGACGGACTCCCTGCTCGGGACCACCACCTGCATCATGCTGACCCTCCCCCTCTGCTCCGGATGAAGCTGAAGGAAACGCTGAAAACCCCTGAGCCTCTCGGGGATCCCCTTAGAGTAGTCCAGACGGTCGACCCCTAGTATATACCTGTCTGCGGATATCTCCTTCCGGATCTCATGAGAGCGTGAGATGACGCTCTTTGAAGATGCCAGGGCCGAGAAGGAGCGAAAGTCTATGCTTATCGGAACCGCGCCCACCAGGAAGACCTCGTCCTTCTTGCGAACCCGCACCACGTTCCCTCTGCCGGATGCCTTCATTTCCGGGTAGAAGATCTTGAGGCAGTCGAGAAAGTTTCTCCTGTCCCTCATGGTCTGAAAGCCCACGAACGAGTAGTGGGTAAGCTGCGACAGGATTCTCTTTCTCTGCGGCATCTTCATGAAGATGTCCACGTTTGGAAACGGGATGTGCAGGAAGAACGAGGCCTTCAGGCCGGGCCTCCTCGCGCGCAGCATCCCTCCGAGCGGGATGAGGTGATAGTCGTTGACCCAGACGAAGTCGCCCTCCTTCACGTGCCTCAGCAGGACCTTGGAGAACTTCTCGTTGGCGGTCATGTAGCCGTCCCAGTAGGAGGGGTTGAAGTCGCACCTCCCCTGGAGATCGTGAAAAAGAGGCCACAGAACGGAGTTCGAGAACCCGGAGTAGAAGGAGTCCAGGTCCTCCTTGGTGAGATTCACTGGTAGAAGCCTGTAGCCGCTCTCGGCGGACACCCGCCTGAGGATTCCGCTCAGAGCGGAGGGAGACACCTCCTGCAGGGTCCCCGGCCAGCCGGCCCACACGCCTCCCTTGTTCTTCAGCACCGGGCTGAGCGCGTTGACCAGCCCTCCAGACGCGGGCCTCCCCGCGAGTTTTCCCTCCTCGGTCGAAAGGGCGACCGGAAGGCGATTGGATACGATCAACATGCGATCTTTTGGTTTCATAAAAAACTACCCCCGTTCGGCGCCGCTCCTCGTCAGCGCGTACCTCCATAGATGGAGGAAAGCCTCCACGTTGTCCGGGTCGATCCGCAACTCCGCCGCAGTCCCGACCGACCGGCCGGCGACCAGGACACCGAGCCCGCGTCCCCGAAGGACCCTGAACGCGTCCTCGTCCGTGACGTCGTCGCCCAGATAGCAGACCGGAGTGCCTCTTTTTCGCTCCATTAGAATCCGCTCCATCGCCCTGCCCTTCGTGCACCGCGAGAGCCGATATTCGATCCCGCCGTTGAACGGAAGGACCTCCAGTCCCGCCCGCCCCGCCTCCAGGGCCAGATGGGCCGACACTTCGTCGTAGGCGTCCTTCACACTCTCTCTTCCTCGCCAGTGCAGGGCGACCGAGACCGGTTTTCTCTCGACGGCCCCGGTGGGAAATTTTGACAGCTCCCGGGCCATCGACTCCAGGGCGAGAGAGTCCTCCCGAAGAAGGGTCGGCCTCTCCAGCACTCCGTCCACGCCCAGCTTCTCACACCCGTGACACCCCCATACCTCCACGGGAAGATTCAGCAAGGATGCCACCTCCGTTGCCCTTCTGCCGGAGAGGATCACAAGATCGCCCCCCGCGTCCAGGATCGCTCGAAGAGCCCTCCTGACAGGAGGAAGAGGAGTCGCCTCGTCCCTCTCCTTTCTGAACGGTGCCAGGGTGCCGTCATAGTCGCTGACCAGAAGAGGCTTTACACCCTTGAAAGACGAAAAGAAGCGCCCGGTGGCCTCCTCGAAAGAGGATCGGTCCGTCAGATCCATCTCTCCCAATCCCCTCCGGGGGAGTCCAGCGCTATCAGCAGCGAGAGATAGCGCCTGAGTTGACTCGTTATAAGGAAGTTCTCCAGGACGTACTGGCGAGCGTTGGCTCCCATGCGATCCCTCTTCGATCTGTGGGCCAGCAAGTATCTGATTCTCATCGCGGCCCCCTGGGGAGATCGGACGCGGAAGCCGTTGAACCGGTCGATGATCTGAAGCCGGATTCCACCGACATCGCCGCCTATGACGGGCTTCTTCTTCCACAGGGCCTCGGTCACTGTCAGGCCGAACCCCTCCTTGGTGGACTTCTGCATCACCACCGAAGCCCCGGACTGAAGGGCGTTGATCGTCCTGTGAGCGTCCGAGGGGAGCAAGAGCACGTGGACATCCGGGTCCTGCTCCGCGGCGCTCTGCACCTCTGCGAGGACCTCGCCCGACTCGGGATCGTCCGTCGCCCCGCCTCCCGCGAGGACGAGGCGGAGGTCTACATGCTCGCGGGCTATCCTGAAGCTCTCTATGACCCCGAGAGGGTCCTTGAATCTGTCGAAGCGCGACACCTGCAGGACCACCGGCTTGTCCAGGGGCACATCCAGCCTCCTGTAGACCCTGGCGATCTCTCCCCGGGTCAGCTTGACGTTCTTCTCGCTCAGCGGGTCGATGCTCGGAGTGATGAGATGCCGGGGGTGAGGCAGAGGCTGGGCGAAATCGGGCAGAGAGAAGATGGAGGCGTCGTACCCCTCTACCTGCTTTTTCACGAAGCGCCACACGGAGCGGTTCGGAGAGCTGACGTCGATGTGGCAGCGCCATATCCATTTCCCCCTCCTGTTGGGGAGCATCCCCAGCAGAGCGGCTGGTTGAGGATCGTGGATGAAGACATAGTCCGCCTCCTCCAGCAGGCCGCCCAGCCTGCCGGCATTTCGCTTGTTCGCCTCCATGTAGGCCTCCACGTGCCCCTCGGAGAGCCCGCCGGGCATGCCCTGGAGCGAGTTGTGCAGCGTCTTCGTGCAGGCGAAGAAGTCCGGATCCCCGTCTATGACCTCCCACGCAACGTCGAGCCCCAACTCCTTTGAAAGAGGAATCATAGAGGAGAGAATCTCCGCCACCCCTCCTCCCTCCTTGGTGGAGTTCACGTGCACGATCTTCTTTCCCCCGAGCATTTCGGCGATGACTCTCAGACTGTCCATCGCGTGAGAGCCGACCACCCCCGCGTATCTCTCAAGCATGTCGGTCATCGTCTCGCCTCCTGCTCCGCGCGAACCTCTCAAGAATGGCGACCACCTGCGACTTAAGCTCTCCAAGAGAGAAGAGGTAGGAGTCGACCGATTGTAGCGCGCTTCTCAACTTTTTCGTCTCGTCGCCGAATTGCTCCAGCCATAGGGTGAAGTCGTCCTTCCCCTCCTCGGAGCGCCTCCTGCCGTCTATGTAGTGATGGAAGAAGCTCTGCAGGCTGGACGTTTTGACCTCCTTCGGGAAGTCGTCCAGCGAGGAGACCTCCCGCCCCGTGTCGAACATCAGCTTCGTGCAGTCGATGAAGAAGAAATCCCTGTCGCTCTTCTTCCAGCTCATGAAATCATCCCTGTCCAAATGGGCGTCCAGGATGTCCTCCAGAATCTCCCGGACCTCCTCCATGTCCTTGCAGTCCGCCGCGTTGACCGAGCTCAGCTCTTCGGCCAGCTCCACGTCACCCAGCCCGCTATCGGCCCACGTGGCGAAATCATTGTTATACTCCGACTCCGCGATATGAGGGCGCAGCATCCTGCCCCAGAAATGGTAGTATATCGAGCTTGTCGGGATGGTCGACACGGCCGCTCGAAGCTCGCGGAGCGACTGAGCCCGTATCCCGGTGCTGACGGTAAGAAGCGAGCAATCCATGAATCTGAAGGGGACGGGAACGCCCCCGCTGTCTTGTTCCGTCACTCTCTCTCCTCCCCTTGAATAGCCCTCGGCATGTCGAGTATATCACGGACACAAGGCCGTCTATTCCTTTTAATACATACAAAACGAGGCCCGTCCTTAAGGACGGGCCTCTGGCGAACTCCTATTCAAAGCGCAGACTGAGTGCGGCTACGCCCTCTGAGGCGACTTCTCCCACCAGCCGGCGAGCATGCCCGCAACCATGTAGATAGAGCTGTACGTCCCCGCGGTGATGCCTATCAGCAGCGCGAATGAGAAGATGCGCAGGACGTTCCCTCCCCACAGAAAGAGGGCGACCAGAGGTAGCAGGGTGGTCAAGGATGTGTTGATGGTCCGTGAGAGGGTCTCGTTGATCGATTTGTTGAGCAGCGTGATAATTCCGTCGCTCCTCAACGTATTCCAGTTCTCGCGCACCCTGTCCAGCACGACGATCGAATTGTTGATCGAGTAGCCAACAATCGTCAGTATCGCTGCGATGAACGACGAGGAGACCTCCATGCCGGTGAGACTGAATACCCCCAGGGTGATGATAGCGTCGTGCATCAGGGCGAGCACGCTGACCACCGCGAAGCGGAACTGGAAGCGCACGGAGATGTACACCAGTATGCCTGCGAGGGAGAGACCGAGCGCGATCATGGCCTCTTTCCTTAGCTCGGCGCCTACCACCGGGCCCACCTTCTCTATTCCGACCACATGCATATCCGGGTACTTCGCGCGTAGAGCATCCACCACCGCGACCCTGGTCTGATCGTCGCCCACGCCGGTTCGGATTATCACTGCCACATCGCTGTAGGCCTGGATTATGGCCCCATCCTGTCCAATCGACGCAAGGATATTGCGCACTTCGCCCACGGAGACGGCGGCTGGGAACTCGACTTGCACCACGTTGCCGCCGGTGAAGTCTATCCCGAGGTTCAGCCCCCTGAAGAGGAGCAGCCCGAAGCTCGCCAGGACGCAGATAAGGCTGAACAGCAACGTAGCCTTGCGGTACTTCATGAAATCAATGTAAAAACCTTTCATAACCAGCTCTCCACCTCTCTCAGGAACGGGACGCCGCGGACTTCGCGGTGCGAGCGCTCATAAACAGCTGCAGTATTGTGCGGGTTACGACCACGTTGCAGAAGACGCTGGCGACTATTCCCACGCTCAAAGTCGCGGCGAAGCCCCTTACCGGGCCGCTGCCGAAGTAAAATAGCACGGCTGCTGCGATAAGGGTGGTGATGTTCGCGTCGAGTATGGTGGTCAGGGCCTTCTTGAAGCCGGCGTCCACCGCGGCCAGCGGAGTCTTGCCCGCGCGCTGCTCCTCCTTCATGCGCTCGTAGATGAGGACGTTGCCGTCCACCGCCATGCCGATCGTGAGCACGATTCCCGCTATGCCTGGAAGGGTGAGGGTGGCCTTCAGGGTGATCAGTCCCGCGAATACCAGCAGGATGGTCAAGATAAGAGCCGCGTCGGCCGCGAGCCCCAGGAAGCGATAGTAGATCAGCATGAATAGAAAGACAAGGGCCGCTCCAACAAGCCCCGCCTGCATCCCCGCCCTGATGGAGTCCTCACCCAGGCTGGGTCCTACCGACCTGTTCTCTATGATGTCCACCGCTACGGGAAGAGCTCCGGCGCGCAGCATTATGGAGAGCCGCGAGGCCTCGGCGGCTGAGAAGCGCCCCGAGATCTGCGCGTTTCCGCCCGTGATCCTTTCCTGGACGACGGGGGCGGATATGACCGTCCCGTCGAGAACTATTGCGAGCTGCCTGCCTACGTTGGCCAAGGTCGCCGCATCAAACAGCTTCGCCCCCTCGGAGTTGAAGGACAGGGCCACCACCGGGCGTCCCAGGTGATCGTACTGAGGCTTGGCGTCGATCAGGTCCTTGCCGCCGACGAGCACCGGGCCAAGCAGGTAGAACCTGCCCTCTTCCGACTTGGCCACCACCCCTCCGTCGACCGATGCGGACTGGCGCTCGAGCTCCTCCTTCTGGGCGTCGATCGCCTTCACTGCCTCGTTCCATCGCGACTGTGCCCGCTCGAACTCCGCGTCCGAGTCGTAGTTCTGCCTTTCCGCAGCGGGAGGAACGGGCGATGTCGATGTCACAACGGCCCTGAACTCCAAGAGTGCGGTCTTGCCTATCAGCTCCAGGGCCGCGTCCGGGTCTTGAACCCCAGGGAGGTCCACTATTATCCTGTCCGCTCCCTCCCTCTGTATCACCGGCTCAGCGACTCCGAACTGGTCCACTCGGTTCCTGAGCACGGCAAGAAGGCGCTCCAGGCTGTCTTCCGACACCTTGCTGTCCGCCGTATCCTTCGCCTGGAGCACTATATGAGCTCCGCCCTTCAGGTCAAGCCCGAGGTTGATCCTTCCCCTTATCGGAAAGACCATGAAAAGGGCCGCAAGCGTCACCACGACGATCAACACCAGTCGCCAGCGGTCTCGTCTCAACATATGTTATTCCCTCCGTTGCTTTCGCAAATTGATGACACGTAAACCCGCATGAGGAGCGCGCTGCAAACGGCAAACCGCAGAACAGAGGCGGGTAAAACACCGGGCGGTCGCGCCGAGCGAGAAGCACCCGGCGCAAAAGCCCGGATACGCCTACTCCTCTTTGCCCCCGGGCTCCTCCTTCTGGGCCGGGGCCGCCGAGGCCTTCTTCGAGGCCACAGCCGACTTGAGTATCCTTACCCTCACCCCGTCGGCTATCTCCAGGACGAGGTTGTCGTCCCTTACTTCCCGGATTGTCCCGTAGAAACCGCCTATGGTGACTATCTGGTCCCCCCTGACAAGGGAGGCGAGCAGGTCGTCCTGCGCCTTCTGCCTCTTCCTCTGCGGCCTGATGATGAAAAAGTAGAAGATGACGATGAATAACGCAAGGGGGAATAGCATCCCCATAAGGCTACCCTGTCCGCCCGCGCCGCCCGCCGCCTGTCCGCACTGTTGTTCCAAAAAAAACGCCTCCTTCAAAATTCGGCAACGGCCGGGCGCCTCAAGTCGAGCCAGGAGCCCGGCTGTACCGATAGTCTCTATTGATCCTTGAGCTTGAGATAAAAGAGAAGCTTCTCCAGCTCGACTGATATGTCCACGCTGTAAAGCAGCACGCCCTCGGGGACCATCAGGTTGACCGGCGAAAAGTTCAGTATACCCCTGACGCACCCCGACTCGACCGCCCTGTCGACGACATACTGGGCCGCACCGGACGGAACGGAGACGATCAGGACCTTTATCTCCTTCTCGCGCATTATCCGGGGAGCGTCCTCGATCGAATAGCACGGGACGCCCCGTATTGCCGAGCCGACCTTGTCCGGATCCACGTCGAAGAGGGCCTTGATATGGAACTTCTCGCTTCTGAAGCCGCCGTAGCCCAGCAGGGCCTCCCCCAGCCTGCCTACACCAGCGAGGGCTATGGACCATGTGCCGGGAGACGACAGTATGGCGTCCACGTGCCTGAACAGCCTGTCGACATGGTACCCGACGCCGCGCCTGCCTATCTCCCCGAAGTAAGAGAGGTCCTTTCTGACCTGGCTCGCCTTGAAGGAGAGCATCTTACCGATCTCCTTAGACGAGATGACCTTTCTACCCTCGGCGGCCACTCGCTCGAGAAGGCGGTGGTACTGGACGAGGCGCTCCACCGTGGGCTCGGAAATCTTCAAATCCTTCATTTACGCGTACCCTTGAGGGTCAAAGGGCCTGAAACGCCGCCTTCCGACGGCGACGTCATTCTTTCCAGGCTATGACTTCGATCTCCACCAGCGCTCCCCTGGGGAGGGCGCTCACCTCTACGAACGAACGGGCCGGGGGCTCCTTCTCGAAGAACTTGGCGTAAACGCCGTTGACGGCCGCGAAGTCCCCCATGCTGGTCGCGAAGACCGTGGCCTTGACGACGTCGGTCAGAGAATATCCGGCGCCCTCGAGGACAGCCTGCACGTTCTTCAGCACCTGCTCCGCCTGCTCGGTCACCCCGCCGGGGACGAACTCCCCGGTCTTCGCATCCATAGGGAGCTGCCCGGAGCAGAACAGAAACGAACCGGCTTTTATCGCCTGGCTGTACGGCCCGACCGCTGCGGGCGCGTTCTCCGTGGAAATGATCTTTTTCATCGTACCTGCCTCCTTGTTATGGATTACCCCTATCTCGCAGGGCTTCCCCTGAACTGCGACAGCCCCGCGTAAGGGGCCGCAGCGCCCAGCCGTTCTGCTATCCGAAGCAGCTGGTTGTACTTCGCCACCCTGTCTATCCTGGCGGGGGCCCCCGTCTTGATCTGGCCCGCCCCCGTGGCCACCGCAAGGTCGCTGATGAAGGAGTCGTCCGTCTCGCCCGAGCGGTGCGAGATGACGGTCGCGTAGCCGTGCCGTTTTGCCATCGCTATCACGCCCAGCGTCTCCGACAGGGAGCCAATCTGGTTCAGCTTGATGAGGATCGAATTGGCCACTCCATCCCTTATACCCCTTGCGAGCTTCAGCGGGTTGGTGACGAAGAGGTCGTCGCCGACGATCTGGATCTTCGAGCCGAGCCGCTCGGTCATAAGGGACCAGCCGGCCCAGTCGTCCTCGGCCATGCCGTCCTCGATCGACAGGATCGGGTAGTCCTTGCAGAGCTGCTCGTAGTAGCCGACCATCTCCTCCGGGGAGAAAGCCCTGTCCTCGCCCGCAAAGTGGTACTTGCCGTCCTTGAACAGCTCTGTCGCCGCGACGTCGAGCGCTATGGAGAACTGCTCGCGGGGCTTGTAGCCGGCCTTCTCCACCGCCTCCAGGATCAGGTCGATCGCTTCGCGGTTGCTCTTGAGGTCGGGTGCGAAGCCGCCTTCGTCCCCTATAGCCGTGCTGTAACCGCGGCTCAACATGGACTTCTTAAGAGTGTGATAGACCTCTACGCCCATCCGGAGAGCCTCGGCGAAGGAGTCCGCGCCGTGAGGCACGATCATGAACTCCTGGATATCGACGTTGTTGTCGGCGTGCGCTCCACCGTTTACTACGTTCATCATCGGCGTCGGAAGGGAGAAGGGCCCCAGCCCGCCTATCCACGACGCCAATGGTACGTCGTGATCCTCCGCCGCCGCCCTGGCCGCCGCCAGCGACACACCGAGGATGGCGTTCGCGCCGAGGAATTCCTTGTTCGTCGTGCCGTCCAGATCGATCATGAGGCGATCCAGCCCCGCCTGGTCGTCCGCGTCGAAGCCCATCACCTCGGGCGCTATCCTCTCGTTGACGTTCTCTACTGCCTTCAGCACTCCCTTGCCCAGGTAGCGGTCCCCGCCGTCGCGCAACTCGAGGGCCTCGTAAGTCCCCGTCGACGCCCCGGATGGCACCGAGGCCCTGCCCGTGGCACCGCTGTCCAGCCAGACCTCGACCTCGATCGTCGGGTTGCCCCTGGAGTCGATTATCTCCCGTCCATGAACTCCTATTATACAACTCATCCTTTTCAGCTCCTCTTCATTAATCCGAAGCGCCTGAAGCCGGTGCCGCCGCAGCCTTACCAGGGCTTCTCCGCAGGGTTCACCCTCTTCTCCTCTATCAGCGCCCACGTCTCGCCGGGCGGCATCCTCTTCATCGCGGCCTCGTCCGCGCACAGCACCTCGAGCGACAGAAGCCGCGTCGGGTAGGCTATCTCCACCCGGTCGCCACGCCGAACCTCCGCCGCGGGCTTGCATTCCCTGCCGTTGAGTCGGACCGCGCCGATGCTGACCATCTCCTGAGCGACAGTCCTTCTCTTCACCAGCCTGGAGAGCTTCAGAAATTTGTCCAGTCTCATCCGGATAGTTCCTCCGTACACAAGGCTGTTGGAAAGTATATCAAAAAACGGCCGGGCATTTCAATTCTTTCACAAAGTCGATCGGTTTGACCGGCGGCGTCCGCTAGCGCAAACCTCGCAACGAAAAAGCGGGCCTGTCAGGCCCGCGCCTTGTCCTCCCAAGAGCACCGCGCAAGATGTCAGACCCCCGCGCCCATCCGAAAGGCCCGGTCCAGCGCCTCCCTGTTCTCCCTCACTGGCCCGGATCCGGAGCAGACCCCGAGGCTCCCGGCGAAGTCCAACCGCAGGTAGGAGCATATCTCCCTGAAGGAGCTCTCCGCGATGGCGAAACCGCTGTTCGGGTCCTCGTCCATGTAGGTAGACAGAAGGTAGAACTTCTTTCCGTTCAGCATCCTGTAGTCAAGCGCGTAGATCCTGTCCTGGAAGACCTTCGTCTGGGCCGGCATAGTCCACCAGTAGACGGGGAAGGCTTGGACGATCGCGTCCGCTGCCAGTATGTCCCGGTACAGCTCCGTCATGTCGTCGTCGTGGACGCACTTTCCTGTGCCTATGCCGTCTTTTTTGCAGTAGCCGCAGGCATTGCACCAGGTTATATTCTTCTCGTGGAGCCAGACCTTTTTGGTCGAGAGCCCCTTCGATTCGGCCCCCTCGATGAAGGAGTCAAGCAGGGACGCCGTGTTTCCATCCTTCCTGGGGCTTCCAAGCAGTGCGAGACAGTTCATGAGTCAACCTCCTGTTCATAGATGCCGCGGGCCGGGGCCAGTCGACGCCGGCTCCGGTGGTTTGCCGGTCAGGCCTTGCGGCGGCCCCGGGGCCATCTGCCCTTGTGCTGGTAGTAGAACTCGCTCAACGAACCCAGCGTGTCCTCGTCCAGCAGCTCCTTTCGCACGCCCTGAACCGCGCCCTCCAGCGCGGAAAGCCTGGACATTCAGGCGGAAGGGTCGCGTTCGAGGATGCGACGCCAAGCCTCGCGGCTTCCGACCCTCCTGAACTCCTCCTCCGTGATTATCCCCGCGTCCGATAGCTGCGACTCGAGCTTCGGGCCTATGTTCGGCAGCTTCGACAGTTCGCCCACCGTCCTCACACTCCCTTCACGGCCGAAAACGCGGCCGATTTTCAGTGCCGAACCCATTATAGCAAAGCGCAACGCCTGCGGCGGTGAGATTCCTCTCTTTCGCTCGGGATGACATGAGCAGGCGATAAGTCACCTGCTACCAAATCGTGCAAAAGATGCGGATCCAGTGTAATATTGAACTGTTGAACATGTGTACCTCCGGACGACCGCGTCGCCTCCCGGGCGCGCAGCGAACCGGACTTGGACTATTGAATTGGCTCCGTGCAAGGGGGTGCGGTGTTATGTCCAATAAGAAAAACGGGCTTGCCGTGTGGTTCTCCAGCGGCCTTTTCTCAAAACTTTCCGGGCTCTTGATCATTCTCGGACTGGCGGCCGCTTTGCTCCTCATACTGGAGACCTCCTACAAGGAGGAGGCACGGTTGAAGAGAGAGCTTGCCGACTGGAGCGCGAGGCTCGCGGAAGGGATGGGAGAAAGGCCCCCATCATGCGGAGACGATTTTGAGAGGGGACAGATCAGGGTGCACTTTTCGGCACTGAAGCTGATCTATCCGGTCCTTAGGGCTCTTCGCTTCGTGGAGGTGGACCAAGAGGGGATCCCAATGATACGTATGTGCTCCGAGACAGACGACAAGAGCGATCCTCCGCTGTACCGCCCCCTGCCCGAGGATCTGCGCTCGACGGCGCTCGGCGCGGCTGAGGAACGCAAGGCGGTCGTCGCGATGCCTTACGGCGCAAGGGAAGACGAGGGCATCGCGGTCTTTGCGCCGCTGGGAAGTGGTCGTCAATCCGGCCCGGAGGCCCTCCTCTGGCTTGAGTTGGACCACTCCCTGCTCTCGCGCAGGGTCTGGAGGGCCCTCCAACTGCCCGTGGCGGCGGTGGCGGCCCTGTGCCTGCTGGCGATCGCAGGTACGATCGTCATCCGGAGGCGCGCTGCCCGTTCCGAGGAGAGAGAAGGAGGGGGGGTAAGGGCGGAGGCCGTGATAGCAGCCTTGGCGTGCGCGATCGTCGTTCTCGCCTTCTTCCTCTCCCACTGCCGTCAATCGGCCGCGGAGTCCGACCTCATTTTCCACAGGCTCGCGGAAAGAAGGGTTAACCACGTTTCACGCCTTATGAGAAACGTCAGCCAGATGAAACTCGAGACCCTGGCGTCCTTCATAGAGACTTTGGACGAGGTGGGCAAGAGGGAATTCGGGGCCTTTTCGGCATTCCTTGCCGACGATCCTCTGGTGAGCCGTTGGGAATGGGTGGTCGCCGTGCAGGATCACGAGCGAGAGCAATTCGAGGAGAAAATGAGATCCACCTGGGATCACGGCTTTGCCATCTGGCAGGGGAAAGACGGGGGCGACAGGATCGTGGCGGGCGAGAGGGACGACTACTACGTGGTGACCCTCGTGTCCCCCCCTAAGGCGGGAGAGGTCGTCCTCGGCTACGATATGGGGTCGGAGCCCGTCCGCAGAAGAGCGATCGAGGAGAGCGCGGCGACTGGAAGGGCCATTGCCACCGACCCTGTGACCCTGATCCAGGACGCCCCCGAAGAGAAGGGCTTCCTCGTCCTGAGGCCGGTTTATCTCTCCCCGGGAGGGAGGATCAGGGGTTTCGCCCTGGCGAGGCTGGCCTTTGGCGACCTCCTGTCCTACTCGGGCGAGATGTCGGGCGACGACGACGTGGATATTTCAATCACGGAGATCTTCCTGGCGAGGGGCGATGAGCCGCCGGAGCTCCTGGCATGTTCCTCGCCCGGGCACGATTGCCACGGGGAGGGAGCCCCCCTGAAAAGCGAGAACACCTTCGTCTTTCCCTTGCTCGTCTTCGGGAAGGTCATCCTGGTGGTCGTTCACAAGGGCGCTTTATTCGACGTTGTCTATCCGCAGGATCTCGGCATGGGCATCCTAGTGGTGGGGCTCCTGCTGACCTTCGCCGTGTTCTTCCTGGTCTCCGTCCTGGCAGGCAGAGAGGAGGAGCTGGAGATGCTGGTGAGAGAGAGGACAAGGACTCTCATGGATAGCGAGAGGATGCTGAAGGAGGCCCAGGAGATCGCCCGCCTGGGAAGCTGGATTCTCGACCTGCCATCCGGCGTGCTGACATGGTCCGACCAGGTCTACAGCCTTTTCGGGCTCCCGGTCGGCTCTCCTCAGACCTACGAGGCTTTTCTGGACGCCGTGCACCCGGACGACAGGGGGGCGCTGGACGCCGCCTACTCCTCCTCCGTGGCGGATGGACTGGACGGGTACGAGTTCGAGCACAGGGTGATCAACGCCGAGACGGGGGAAACCCTTCACCTCCATGAGCTTTGCAGACACTACAGGGACGATGAGGGCAGGGTTGTCCGTTCGGTCGGCATGGTCCACGACATAACTGATCGAAAGCTCTCCGAGATGGCCCTGGAGAGGGCGGGGGAAGAGCTGGAGGCGGCAAACGTGTCGCTGGAGAGGGCCCTCGACGAGTCGCGGGAGATGACGCAGAGGGCGGAGGCGGCCAACATAGCCAAGGGGCAGTTTCTGGCGAACGTCAGCCACGAGATACGCACACCCCTGAACGGAGTGATAGGCATGGCGGAGATACTGGAGGGCTCCCCCCTCACCGAAGAACAGAGGGAGTACGTGGCCCTTCTCAAATCCAGCGGCAGGCACTTGCTCGCTCTCATAAACGACGTGCTCGACTTCTCCAAGCTGGAGGCGGGAAGGCTGGAGGTGAGCGAGGAGGAGTTCGACCTCCGCGAGTTCCTGGACGAGATATTCGCCTTCGGCGCGGCGCGAGCCTCGGTGAAGGGATTGAGGTTCGACGGGACCTTCTCGCCATCCGTGCCGTCGTGCGTCCGAGGGGACAGGTTCAGGATCAGGCAGATACTGACCAACCTGCTCGACAACGCGGTAAAGTTCACCGCCGAGGGTCGGATCGCCGTGACCGCGGAGGCCGAAGGAGCGGACGAAGAGGGACACCTGGCCGTCCGCTTCTCCGTGGCGGACACGGGCATCGGTGTACCCGACGAGGTTCAAAACCTGCTGTTCGCCGAGTTCTCACAGGCCGACCCCACCCTGACCAGGCGTCACGGAGGCACGGGGCTGGGCCTGGCCATCTCCAAGGAGCTGGCGGAGCTGATGGGAGGAGAGATCGGACTGTCGAGTCCGTCGGGCCTGGAGGGAGGGGGCCCCGGTACTCTGTTCTGGTTCACCGTCAAAGTGTCCGCGATCTCATGCCTGGAGGAGGCGGACACGGGCGTCGCGGACGCCGAGGCCTCGGGCGGCGCTCGACTGGAGGGATTGAAGGTACTGGTGGCGGAGGACAACTCGATAAACAGAAGGGTGATAGCTGCCATGCTGTCCGGGGCAGGGATCGAGACCGACCTGGTCGAGGACGGCGCCCAGGCGGTGGCCGCACTTGAAATGGGCGGTTACGACGCCGTCCTGATGGACGTGCAGATGCCGGTGATGGACGGGCTCGAGGCGACTCGCGAGATCAGGCTGAGGGAGAGCAGGAGAGTCCAACCCCCGATACCGGTGATCGCCCTTACGGCTCACGCGATGTCGGGGGACAGGGAGAGATGCATGGAGGCAGGCATGAACGAGTACGTGTCAAAGCCCATTGAGAAGAGGGTTCTTCTGGATACTATTTTCAGGACGGTTGCGGACGGCTCGCCCCGGACTTCCGACCCGGCGAAGGCGACGGACGAAAGGCCCGCCGTCTTCGACTCGGCTTATCTACTGAAGAGCCTCGAGGGAGATAAAGAGGCCGTTGCGGAGATACTTGCCGATTTCTCCGGCAGTCTGTCCGGCACATTGGCGGATATGAGAGAGAGAGCCGAGGCGGGGGACGCCGACGGCGCAGCCGGGCACGCGCACACGTTGAAGGGCGCCGCGGGGGGCGTGGGGGGCGCTGAGGTGAGGGAACTCGCCTCGCGGGCGGAGAGTGCCGGCAGGGAGGGGGACCTGGAGTCGCTTATCGCGATGCTGCCGGATCTGGAGCGGGCCTTCGCCGATCTCGACGAGGCGATAGACGGCTACCTCCGTTGATGGTGCGCTGTGCAAAAGGTATGACTTTGGTGTATTATCCGATAGGATCTTTTATCACCGAACAGGGGACTTGGATCACGTTTATCCGCCCTGTTGGTCACGGGAGTCTCCGGGGCAATCGCACGCTCCGCGACTGGTACAACAAAAATCAAGAGGGGGTTGAGGGTATGAAGCGTCTGCTTGTTTTCTTGCTGATGGCGTTGATGGTTATTCCGTGCGGCTCGGCGTCTGCGATCGAAGTGGAGGTGGAGCTGCACCCGATCACCACGCAGAAGGAGAAGGGGCTTATCGACTGGACCCAAAACTACATCGAGGCCACCGGAATGGCTGTGGCGCCCAAGGGGAAGCAGGGGGCCCAGGCGAAGGCGCTGGCTCGCAGGGGCGCGATAGTCGATCTTCAGCGGAACCTACTGGAGTTCATGGGCGGAGTCCAGGTCGACGCCAGGACTACGATGGACGACTTCATGGCGGAGGATATGGTCCGGTCCGAGGTTCACGGGGTCATCAAGAACGTGGAGCTGCTCAAGGGGGAGTGGGACGGCGAGGCGTACACGGTCACAGGCAGGATCAAGCTGGCCGAGGTGCGCTCCATCGTCTGCCCGAGGGTCCCGGTGGACAAAGTAATAATCGAGACCGAGAAGAAGGCGCCGCCGCCCAAGACCTCCGGCAGATACACGGGACTCGTCATAGACTTGAGGCACCTTCCCCTGATTCCGTCGGTGACGTTCCGGGTGTTCGACGAGTCCGGCAGGGCGGTCTACGGGGTCGAGTTCACCGAGCAGAAGTGGTTGCTCCAGTCGGGGATCTGCTCTTACTACAACAACATCAACTACGCGCAGGGAGAGCTGCGGGTCGCGCCCAACCCGATCAAGACCAAGGCCGTCCGCCTCTCGACGGGGAACGTCGACATAGTCATCCCGAATTCGGCGGCGGCCATGGTAAGGGGCAGCTCCTACGACTTCCGCAAAGAGTGCAAAGTGCTGCTGGTCGTCAAATAGGACATGCGCGTATTCAGACTGCTGCTCGTAGCGATTCTGCTCGTCCTGTCAGCGCTCCCGGCGATCCCCGCGAGGGCGCAGGCCGAGGGCGAGCTCATCAAGGTCGAGGCGGAGGGTTTCGCCCCGATAAAGGGCGGCGACAAGAGTGGCGCCAGGGAGGCGGCCAAGCGCTCCGCCTACAGGGACGCGCTGGAGAAGGCCCTCGGCGCTCATGTGACCGGCATCACCGAGATGAGGGACTTCGAGGTCGTCAAGGACAAGGTCTTCTCCCAGACCACGGGGCTGGTGAAGCAGTTCGACATAGTAAGGGAGAAGGTTGGAGACGACGGTATTTTGCACATAACCGCGATCTGCCATGTGGCGCGGGTGGCGCTGGACGGAGTGTTGGGCCCTGCGGTGCTGGACGCGCTCGGCAACCCCAGGGTCATGGTGCTGCTCGACGAGAGGATAGAGGACAAGCCGTCCTTCCTCTCGACCGCGGAGAGCGAGGTGATGCGCGTTTTCGAGAAGGCCGGGTACCTGCTGGTCGACTCGACCCAGGCGGTATTGCTGAAGAATATCGACCTTGGCGCGGCCATAGCGAGCGGCGACCCGGAGTTCTTCCGCCAGCTCGCGCGCGACTTCCAGGCGGACGTGCTGATCTACGGGAAGGCCTACGCCAGCTCCTTCGCCAACCAGATGATCAGCGGGGTTAGGATATACGGCGTGCGCAGCACGGTGCAGCTCAAGGCCGTGCTGGCGAACACGGCCTACCAGCTGGGGTCCGACGCGGTCGAGGAGAAAACCAAGGGAGTGTCCGTCGAGGACGGCGCGATCAAGGGATTGCAGCCCGCCGCGGGCAAAGCAAGCAAATCCATAGTGCACAAGATAGCCTACGCCCTGGTGTCCGGATCGGCCGGGGGCATTCCCGGCAGGACGGTCAAGGTGAAGATCTCGAACCTCACCTTTAGGGACGCGAAGGCGCTGAAGGAGAGCCTGCAGGACATCGACGGGGTGACGGGGGTATACCAGAGGCTGTTCAGGGAGAGGCGGCTTGAGCTCGACGTCGTGTCCGAGTTCACTTCGGAGGAGATAGCGTCGATTCTGTCGGACTTCGGGTACGACATCGAGGACCTGTCGTCCGCGACGGTGGAGGGAGTGCTTAATGAGAAGTCGGAGTAGGAACGCGTCGGGCTCCCTGCGGGTTTTGATGATAGTCTGCGTCCTGACGACCGTCGCAGGAATGCTTGCGGCGGCGGGGACCGCGCTCTTTTCAGGAGAGACGGAGAAGCAGGAGGACTCCCCGATCGTCGTGGAGATAGATCTTGAGACACGACCAGACCCGGATCTGCCGGAGACACTGCGCTCCGGTCGGCTCCTCGTCGAATCGGGGCTGGCTACAGCGGACGGAGTGGGACGAATCCACGAGGACACCGCGCAGGGGAGACTGCTGGCACGCAGGGCGGCCCTGACGGACGCGCGGAGAAACCTGCTGCTGCTGCGGCAGAAAATAGTTGAGGGGAAGTTCGACCCGAGTTCTGTATCGGGAAGGATCGCCGAGGTGCGGATTCACTCGGAGAAAACGGAGGGAGACCTGTACTTTCTGAAGGTCGATGTTCCGTTGGACAGGCTTATGAAGGGGGATGTTCCGGTTGAATAGGTTTACCAGGTTCTGCGCGCTCGCGTGCCTCGCCGTCCTGTTCTGCCTTGCAACGAGCGGTCACGCGGCGCTGCCAAGCGGCTCCATAGCCGTGCTGACGAAAGGCCCGTCCGCCCAGCACACCGCGTCGGTGGCCTCCATCCTGACCAGCGAGCTGATCGCCAAGGGGCACAAGGTGGTCGACCCCAAGCGGCTGGAGCAGATACGCCGCAACAAGGCCGCCGCGCTCGCGCTGGAGGGGAATGTGGACGCGATAATGAAGCTGAGCAAGCAGTACGGTTTCAGCACGATGATCACGGCCCGGCTCCAGGCGGGCAAGCCTGTGCTGAACGAATTTCAGCTCTATACGGGGACGTCGTCGATAGCGGTCATGGCGACGACCTCGGGCGGACAGGTGATATACGCGGACACGGTGATGGGCAAGCAGGTCGGCTACACGCCGGACGAGGCCGCTCAGAAGTCGATAGAGGCCGCCGCGAAGCTCGCGGTGCAGAAGATGCTCCAGTAGGCGCGGCCGAGAGGGGAACATGTCATGAGGAGAAGAATCGTTTCATTGGCGCTCGCGCTACTCTGCGTCACTCTACTTGCCGGGCTCGCCTTCGCGGCACCTTCGTCCGACAGGCCAAGGCTCTCCGTGCGTCAGTTCGACAACAAGACGGGGCAGCAGATTCCCGCTGCGGCGATTACCGAGATGATGACCACCGAGCTGTTCAATGCCGGGCTGTTCAACCTGCTGGAGCGAGAGAAGCTCCACTACGTGGCGGAGGAGATAAAACTGGGTCAGTCGGGCCTCGTCGACGAGTCCACCGCGCCGGAGCTCGGAAAGATTAAGGGCGCCCAGTACTCCATGACCGGGGCCGTGACTCTCTACTTCTACAACTCATCGGGAGGAGTGGTCTACCTCCCCGGTGTCGTTGGCGGCCTGCTCTCCCATACCGCTTATGTGACTCTCGACATCAGGATCATCGACAACACCACCAGCGAGGTGGTGTACGCCGCTGCGGAACAGGGAGCGGCCAACCAGACGGCGGGGGGCATCATACTCCCGATAGCGGCGTTCGGCGCCGGGAAGAGCGGCGGACTGTTGGCGACCGCGACGCGCAACTCGGTAATCAGGCACGTTGAGAGTATGAGGACCGTGGACTGGGAACAGTAAAAATTTTTATGATCATTAGGGAGGTTTTATGGTGAGAAAATTCATTGTGCTGCTGCTTTTATGCGCCCTGTGCTTGTGCGCCGGGACAGTCACAGAAGCCGCCGAAGAGAGGATCCGCATCGGAATCGTAGGTTTCGACAGCAAGGCCGATGGGGTGTCGCAGAGCCAGGCCGATATAGTGACCGACCTCTTCACCCGCACCCTCGCCAGCTCGAAGACGATCGCAGTCTACGAGCGTGAGCGGCTCGCGAAGGTGGGCGAGGAGATAAAGTTGGGCATGTCCGGACTGGTCGACATGAACACGGCGATCGAGGTCGGCAGGATCGCCGGAGTCCAGTACATACTGATTGGTTCAGTGACCGAGCTCAGCGAGAGGATGTCGGGCGGCGCGGTCCCGATCTTCGGACTCCCGGTAGCGGTGGGCGGAGGAGGTCACGAGGCAAGAGCGACCCTCGACGTGCGATTAATCGACACGACCACCAGCGAGACCCGCCTCGCCCTATCCGAGACCGGCACATCGGCGAGCACAGCCTCGGCCGTGTCCGTGATGGGGCTCTCCTTCGCGGAGGCGGAGTTCGGCGGCCTGCAGGCCCGTGCGATAGCGGATGCGGTCAACCGCCTGGCCCACACCATCAGGGGCGAGCTGGGAGGCGAGAGCTCGCACGTGCTGAACGTCTCCGGCGACGAGGTAATAATCGACATCGGCTCCTCCATGGGCGCGAAAGAGGGGCAACTCTACCTGATCTACGCCGAGGGGAAGACCATACTCGGCATGAGCGGCGAGTCGCTCGGCAGGGACAAGCTGCCGCTGGCCGTCATCAAGGTGCGAGACGTCGAGACGGGACACAGCACCTGCGCGGTCGCCTCCAACTGCAGCCTGAAACTCGTGAGGCGAGGCGACAAGATCGAGCCGATAACTGCCGCGAAGGCCAAGGGAATGAAGTTCGTCTCCACCAGGCCCTCCGCCTCCAGCGAGACGTTCGACCAGATATTCGGCTCGGGAGGACCGGCCCCCGCACCCGTGCCTGCGCCCCGCGAGGAACCCAAGCCTGTAGAGGAGGTCGTTGAGGTCAAACCGGAGGTGGAAGAAAAACCCGAAGAGCCCCAACCAGCGACCGAGACCTCTGTCACAGCCGAGCTGCTTAAGCCGGCACCCGCACCCGCCCCATCCGGGCCCAGGGTGATCCCGGGATTCGACCACAACAAGTCGACCGACTCCAAGGTCATCCAGACCTACAACCTCGACATGGGTAAGACCAACCTGCTTCGCATCGAGCATACGAAGGGGATCAACTTCCTCAAGAGCGGCAGGGTCAAGGCCGCCTACGAGTTGTTTGTCGGGGAGACGGGCAAGTACGAGGGGCACTATCTGGCCATGTACTGGGCGGGAGTAGCCGCGCACAGGCTCAGAAAGAACGACGAGGCCCTGCAGTGGATGAACAGGGCGCTGGAAATCAACCCGCAGTACGAACCTGCGGCGGAGTACAAGTCGAAGAAGCTGAAGAAGTAAAGGTGCATCCGCCCTCGCCGCGCCGACGGCGAGGGCGGTGCCGTATGGCAATATAACCAAGGAGGAAATCAAAATGAGATCGTGCAGTTCCAACCGTTCACGGACCGATGCACAGTTAGCGCGCATCGCGATCGCGCTGGTCCTCGCCGTCGCACTCCTGGGCGGGACCGCCTCGGCGTCGGACACCGGGGTCGAGAAGGAGAAGCCTCTCATCGACTGGGGACAGACCTACATAGAAGGCACAGGCATGGCCGTCGCCCCCGAGGGAACCACCGGCGCGCAGGCCAAGGCCCTGGCGCGCCGCGGAGCCTTGGTCGACCTGCAGCGCAACATGCTCGAGTTCGTCTGTGGCGTGCAGATAGACTCGCGCACCACGATGGACGACTTCATGGCCGAGGACATGGTTCGCTCCGAGGTACACGGCATGATACGCAACGTGGAGATGCTGAAGGGCGAGTGGGACGGAGAGAGCTACACCGTCACAGGCCGCATCAAGACCGAGCAGCTCCGCCAGATAGTGGATTTGGTCGTGACGCTGGTGCGGTAGAGGGGGACGACAAGAGAGCACGGGATGGCGCGTCAGCTTCGTCCGTCATGTTCCCCTGCCGCCCTTCAGCTGCCTGGCCAGCTCCTGGAAGCGCCTCAGCTCGTCGTCGGAGGCCTCTCCCCTGGAGAGCTTGACCTTGAGCTCGTCGTACTCCCGGCGGCAGCGGCGCGACTCCAGTATTTCCAATAGTATCGGGGCGGCATCGGAGGCCTGCTCCAGCTCGCAGCAGTAGGCATCGCCCGCGGCTATCGCCCTCATCGGGAATGTGTCGCCCGTCCCGTGCCAGAGGCCCTCCAGCTCTTCCGTGGACGAGGCCAGGAGAAGTGCGGACGCGAGGGTCTGCAGGCGGGGATCGCATATCAGCGACACTGTCTCGACCGGGTCCGCCGTCCTTCTCATGGTCGCGTCCCGCCAGAGCAGGGCGCAGAGAGCGGCCTCCACGACGTCCAGAGTCGCCTCCGAGGTTTCCTCTACGGGCTCGCTCTCCGCTTCCCTAGACGGGGCCTCGCGACGCGACGCCAGCTTGGCACGCTCCTCCTCCAGCATTGGGACCAGCTCGTGATGAAGGACGCCAAGAGCGGCCTCCACTGCGGGCAGATATGGCGACAGGTCCACCGGGGGGAGAACGGCGATCCCCGATATGATGTCCTCGGACGCCCTGCGCCTCTTGTCCGGCGACCTGAGCATATCCCTGCGGATGTGCAGGTGATGCAGCACCAGAGGCCTCGATTCCTCGAGCGCCCTGGTAAACAGCTTGACGCCTCCGTCGAGCGACAGAAGAGTATCGGGGTCCTTCCCCTCGGGGAGCTCCACAACGTTGACGTCAAGACCCTCCTTGCGAAGGACGTACATGCCTCGTATGGCGGCCTCCTGCCCGGCGACGTCGGAGTCGTAGCATATGTAGCACCTGTCGGTCAGCCTGCGGATGAGCCTGGCCTGGTCCTCCGTCAGAGCCGTGCCCAGGGAGGCGGCCGTCTCGTCGAAGCCGCACAGGTGCAGGCGTATGGCGTCGGTGTACCCCTCGACGAGGATCAGCCTTTCCCGCGAACGGGCGGCCTCCTTGCCCCTGTGCAGCAGGTAGAGGGAGCGCCTCTTGCTGTAGAGGACCCCCTCGGGGCTGTTGATGTACTTGGCGCCCTCGCCCCGGATCAGCCGCCCCCCAAAGGCCAGGAGCCGACCGGAGATGTCCCTGACGGGGAAGATGATCCTGCCCCTGAACCTGTCGTATGGGCCCGACCTGCCCTCCAGCACCAGCCCAGCGTCGAACGCCTCCTTGAACGAGACTCCCTCTTCGGAGAGAGCGCGCCACAGTCCGTCCCACGACTGGGAGGCGTAGCCCAGCTCGAACCGCTTCCAGGCCTCCCTGGGCAGGCCGCGTCTATCGAGGTAGGAGGAGGCGAGTTCGCCTTCGTGGCCCTCGAGCATGGAGCGGTAGTAGGAGCAAGCCCTCTCCATCACATCGAACAGACTGCGCTCGCGTGCAAACCGCCCCCTGCCCGACGACAGCCTGACTCCCGCTCGCTCGGCGAGGAGTTCGAGGGCCTCGCGGAAGGAGAGGTTCTCTCTCTCCATAAGGAATGAAAAGACGTCCCCTCCGCGCCCGCACCCGAAGCAGTGATATGTCTGGCGGGACGGGGAGACATTGAAGGACGGCGTCTTCTCGTCATGAAAGGGGCAGAGACCGAGATAGCTGTTCCCGGCCTTTTTCAGTCGCACGTAGTCGCCGACTATCTCCACTATATCCAGCCGGTCCTTGACCCGGCGAACTTCATCGGACCGCAATCAGTCCACCTCCGCGAAAAAGCAAAGGGGGGAGAAAGCCTCCCCCCTCCGCATCATTGTAAAGCCCTTTCGTTTACATGAATAGCGGGGCCAAAACCAGGGCCACCACCGACATCAGCTTGATGAGGATGTTGAGACTCGGGCCGGCGGTGTCCTTGAACGGGTCGCCGACCGTGTCGCCCACGACGGCGGCCGCGTGCTCGGGAGTCCCCTTGCCGCCCAGGTTGCCCTCCTCGATGTGCTTCTTGGCGTTGTCCCACGCGCCGCCCGCGTTCGACATGAAGATCGCGAGCATGACTCCCGTGACGATCGAGCCCGCCAGCAGACCACCGAGGGCGGCGGAGCCAAGTCCGAAGCCAACCACCAGGGGGGACAGGACGGCCAATAGACCGGGTACGATCATCTCTTTAAGGGCCGCAGCTGTGGAGATGTCCACGCACCTCTCGTACTCCGGCTTGCCTGTGCCGTCCATGATGCCCGGTATCTCCTTGAACTGGCGCCTGACCTCGTCGATCATCGCCTCGGCCGCGCGGCCAACCGCCTGGATGGAGAGGGCGCTGAACAGGAAGGGCAGCATTCCGCCCAGGAAGAGACCCACCATGACCTTCGGGTCGTTGAGGTCGATCGCCTTAAGGCCAACAGCCTGGGCGAAGGCCGCGAACAGGGCCAGGGCGGTGAGAGCGGCGGATCCGATGGCAAGGCCTTTGCCCATCGCCGCGGTCGTGTTGCCTATGGAGTCGAGTTTGTCCGTTATCTTGCGCACCTCGGGGGGAAGGTCGCTCATCTGGGCTATGCCGCCCGCGTTGTCCGATATCGGGCCGTAGGCGTCGACGCTGAGAGCCATACCAGTGATGGAGAGCATTCCGACCGCCGAGCAGGCGATTCCGTACAGGCCCGCGAAATGGTAGCTGATCAGGGTCGCCGCGCCTATCAGCAGTACCGGTATCATGGTGGACTTCATGCCTACCGCGACTCCTTCGAGGATTACGGTGGCTGGCCCCGTCTTGGATGAGTGAGCGACGTTCCTGACCGACTTGAAGTCCCCGGATGTGTATATCTCGGTCACGAAGCCGATGAGCACACCCACTATCACTCCGGAGAGCACCGCCCAAAAGAGCAGCAGGTCTGCGAACATGATCACCGAGAAGATCAGGGCGCCCGCTATCATGATGCCGCCGGTGACGAAGGTCCCCATTCTCAGCGCGGCTGCGGGGTTGCCCCCCTCCTCGACCTTGACGAAGCGGGTTCCCACGATGGCTGCGAGGATTCCCACGCCGGACATCACCATCGGGAAGGAGACGCCCTTCCACCCGTAGATGGAGAGCCCAAGCGCCATGGCCGCGAGTATGGAGTTGACGTAGGATTCGAAGAGGTCCGCTCCCATTCCCGCTATGTCTCCGACGTTGTCTCCGACGTTGTCCGCTATGACTGCCGGGTTGCGCGGGTCGTCCTCGGGAATTCCGGCCTCGACCTTGCCGACGAGGTCGGCCCCGATGTCCGCTGCCTTGGTGTAGATTCCTCCTCCGACTCGGGCGAACAGAGCGATGGTGCTGGCACCCATTCCGAAGCCGGTGATGAGGTTGGGATCACGGAAGATCGCGTAGCAGACGACGATGCCAAGGACGCCGATGCCCACCACGGACATGCCCATCACGCTTCCGCCCCTGAAGGCGGTCACGAGGGCCTCGTTCATCCCTCGGGTCGCGGCCAGCGCTGTCTTTCCGTTGGTGCGCGTGGCCACCACCATGCCTGCATAGCCAGCCGCCGCGCTGCACAGACCGCCGACGATGAAGGAGAAGCCCGCGGCCACTCCGATGAAGTAGATCAGCAGAGCGCCGATGCCCACGAGAAATGGCAGCAGCCACCTGTACTCCCTGTACAAAAATGCCATGGCGCCCCTGTGGATGATCTCGGAGAGCTCCATGACCCGCGAGGTCTTCTCGGCCATATCCGAGCCGGGCTCCTCGTCCGTCTGAACCTCCGGCATCACGAACCACGCGTGTCCGAAGAAGGTCCTCCCACTATACGTCAGGTATGCGTAGCCCAACGCCATGACACCGGTGGCCGCGACGAACAGCGTAAACAAAATAAGCAGCATTTCTCAGACTCCTCCCGTAGATGATAAGTGAAAAAACACGCCACCCGGCCCCGAAAACCATCGAGGGCGGACGGCGAACCGCGCTCGCTTCATTATAGTAACCAATAGTATAAAAAACAAGGCTGGATTGCCGAAGATACAATCCATATAAAGCCTGAAGGCCGCAATACCTGTGCGACCATTCGTCAGGGGAAGAAGAGATTCCTCCACATGGTTCTGTAGTTCTCAAGCAGGAAGACGAAAAGAGTGACCACCAGCGGGCCCATGAAAAGTCCAAGTATCCCCCACGCCGCGACCCCGCCTATCACTCCCACGAAGACTATCAGCAGGTGTACCTTCGCCTCTCCCGATATGAACATGGGGCGCATCAGAGTGTCCACCATGCTGACCACCAGGATCCCCCACGCGATCAGCACGGCGGCGTTCAAGGCCTCGGACGTGTAGAAAAGGTAGATCGCCCCCGGGACCCATACAAGCGCCGTCCCCAGCAGCGGGACCATAGCGAACAGGGCCATCAGGGCACCGAAGAAGGCCGGGTTCGGCAGCCCCACTATCAGCCACCCGACCGCCCCCGCCACCCCCTGAGCCAAGGCCGTTGCTATGACCCCGTAGACCACCGCCTGTAGCACCTCCTGGGCTCGCCTGAAGAATGCCTTGCTCTCCTTGTGAGGCATCGGCATTATATCCGTGAGATATTCAATTATCAGGTGTCCATCGCGTATCAGGAAGAAACTGAAGACGATTATCAACGCCAGGTAGTAGAGGAACGTCAGAGTGCTGCCCAGCACCTGCCTCGACGCCGCCACGGCGGTTGAGGCCGCGAACTCGGCAGCCTGACGCAGCCCGGTGCGGAGGATCGGGTAGCGCTCCATCCAGACCTGTATCTTCTCCACGGTGCATTCCGGCAAAAGCGTAGCGAGGGCCCCCTCGCCCGACTCGCCCATCTCCGCAACGACGTCGGCCACTGTCTCGTAGAAGCGCACCCCCTCGCGGGCAGCGACGAACCCGGCGAACATGGTAGGCACCACCAGCAGAAGGACGACGACCCCGGTCGCCAGGGTAGCCGCCCAGTTCCCCGACGCGCTCCGAGGGAAGTAGCGGTCCCTCAGGCCCCTGAACACCGGATACACCATGAAGGAAAAAAGGATCGCCCATGACAGAGGTTTTATAAGAGGAGCCGAAACCAAGTACGACAGGTAAGCGAGCGCGACGAGTATCAAGAGGAAGGCGAAGAACCATCCCCTCGACATCGTTGCGGGCTCCCCTGCCTGTCTCGCCGTCTTCTTCTTCATACCTCGCTCCTACTCAAGATAGATCCGCCGCATGCCCTCCAGATCGGCGGCGGAGAGCCCCATCCTCTCCCGCGCATAGTCGTCGAATGACGGATAGAGGCGGACTTGCTCAAGGACGAGCTCCATGAACTCCTCCCTTGCCATCAGCATCTCCTTGATCCTGGCCGCCGCTACCGGGTCAGCGACCGCATTGTCGACCTCCCGCGTCTCCCTCTCGACGGCCTCCCGCCTGTACTCGTTCGACAGCATGTAGTGATCGATAACGTCCTTCGTGGAGACGCCAAGGGCAAGGAGGATCATCGATGCCAACACCCCGGTGCGGTCTTTCCCGGCCGCGCAGTGGAAGAGCAGCGGCCTCCCGCCGTTCTCCACGATCTCGTTGATTATACCTCCAAAAACCACCGGATTCTCTCCCATCGCCTCGTAAGTCCTGTGCATGAAGCCATCCAAGGATCGCAACTCCTCCTTGGAGAGAGGCCGCCTCTCCCGAGGGTTCAGAAAGCCCAAGCCCTTTCCCAGCGAGGAAAACACCGGTTTTTGCCTGTACCGGACGCCGCTCGGCAGGGTGTACGGACGTAACTCCGCCTCCTCGCGCGACCTCAGGTCGAACACCAGTGAGAGCCTCAGCCGGGCAAGCTCCTCGGCCAAAACACCAGGTGGAAGGTCAAGCCCTCCGCTTCTGAACAGCAGCCCCCTCCTGACCGTAAGGCCACCCCTGCCTTTGTACCCGCCCAGCTCCCTCAGATTTACGATCCTGCTACCGCTGTGAACCGACTTTTTCATACTCTACCCTTTCACTACATACTCTTTACTTGCTAAATAGAACTGAATCGAAGATCGGCAGGTCGCTTGCCCTTACAACCCTGTTCCTTCCACCCTCTTTTGCCTTATACAAGGCGCAGTCCGCTGTATAAATCAAATCGTTGGGAGTCACGCCCTCCACGGTTTGAAAAGAGGCCACTCCTACACTGACAGTAACATGCTTCTCTGGCACCTCATTTTCAATCATCGTGGATTCTACCTTTTCTCTGATTCGTTCCGCTAATATCGCCGCCTCGTTTTCTCTTGTATTTGACAGTAAAACTGCGAATTCCTCTCCGCCGAAGCGCGCAACAAAATCACCTTCCCTGCTAAGCGCGCCTTCTATGATCTTGGCGACACTTTTTAAGCATTGATCACCCGCCACATGGCCGAATCTATCATTGTAGTTTTTGAAAAGATCTATATCGATCATTATCAAGCCAATAGGGAATTCCTCCCTCTTGTTGATTCCCCAAAGGCTTGTCAAGAAACTATCGAAATACCTTCTGTTGAAGATGCATGTCAGGCCGTCTATCATAGTCATCTTTTCCAGCTTACTGTTGGCGTCCTGCAGCTTTAACTCCGCCCTCTTTCTTTCGGCGACCTCTTTACGCAGACGGATTATCCAAAACCAAGAGACAGCCAGGACAACGCTCACCAGAGTACCAATAACTATGGCAATACGTATAAACGGGCCATAATCCAGCTTGGTGTCCAGGTCTATCCATTTCTTGTTAATCTCACTCTTCTCTTTCTCGGTAATACTATCGATAGATTTATTCAGTATACTGACTAGTTCCGGCCAGTCCTTTCTGACAGCGAAGTGCAGTGATTGCTGTTTCTCCGCTTCAAATGACACAAACCTGAGATTGGTCAACCCGTTAGAGCGTATTAAATAATTAGTAGTAGCAAGATTTCCAATGAATGCCTTCTCTTCCCCCGTCGTCACTGCCACCAGGGCAGATTCCACTGAATCATACAGGCTGAGGTTCACCTCTTCGTAGTTCAAAAGGTAACTATGGTGGGAGCTATTCCTTTGTACCGCTACAGCCAGGCCCCTTAAATCATCCAGGCATCCTATGCCGGCATTCTCGTTTGTAGTAACCAATACTCTTTTAAAGAAATAATATGGCTTTGATAGAATGAAACACTTCTCTCGTTCCGCTGTTTTGCCTACAGCGGAGAGGAGGTCCAGCTCTCTTGCCAGTGCCAAATCGTAGGCTTCCGGCCAAGACAGGTTTTTTCTGGGCTCGAACTTCAGACCTGTTCTTTTCGAAATCAAGGCCATATAGTCATCGGCAATTCCCTTGTACTCTCCATCGATATCTATAAACTCAAAGGGGACGAATTTTGGGTCTACTCCCAGGCTAATTACCGGATTGTCTCTAATAAAATTTCGCTCCTCCTCGGTCAAACATACAGTTCCACCCTCGGCATCGCAAAATATCAATGTGCTTACAGCCAAAATGATGATTATAAATATGATAGCTGGTCTTTTCATGATTACTTCTCCTCTCAAACCGGTGACGCGGAGAGTGGATCCGGAATATTCTGCAAGATCGATCGAGAGTCGTCCTTTCCCTCTTTACGTTGGTGAAAACAGACATCACGGTAATATTATATACGATTAAGCCGCCTGAATGCACAGCCGTAGCGGGAATCATCTTTCAGGATGCCGGCGGTTTTAATCGTAGATGGCTTCGTCACTGCTCACAGTATTTCTCCAATTCCTTTGACAAATCCTGTATATAGGTTGCTTGTTGTTTTTTCAGATATGATTTTACAAAAGGCTTGATCAATATTTTTTTTGCAGTTACATCTTCTGTGAAATCAACTTCTGTTTGTCCATTTTTCTGAGTGAAGATACCCGTCCAATGCCCTTTTATATTCTCATTCTCCATATCGAATTCCCACCGCTTATAGGGCTCTTTTGCTGTTACCGTAAAGGTTGTGGCGTATCCGTCTTTTGTATGTTCAATAAACTGGTGTTCACTTATTATTTCAACGCTGTTTATATCACTACGCCATGAATATTGCTCAAGAGATGTCACAACTTCCCATACTCTATGAATATCGCATGGGAAAGTAGCCTTTGTATTTGAAGTTGCCACTTCCTCACTCCTTTGCCTTCTAATAGGCAGGTCGGCACGTGCAACGTCTGCCCCGCGAACATGTCACAGACGGCGGTCGCCGCATCTGACTGGAATTGCTGGCATCTAAACTGCAATCTCATTCGCCGCCGCCTCCAGAGGTTCCTTAACTGTATTAGCCAGTCCGCCTCCGAGCACCTCCATCCTTCGACGTAGTAATTTCGCCCTACACAGTTTAACTATCACTTAGTAACACCTCTTGATCTGTCGCTGGCTCTCCAAGATCGCTCCCCCATTTGCAGGGTCTGAATCGCCCTTTTCGCTGATCAGAAAACCGTCTTCCTATTCTACACGTTCTTGAGGATTCGAGCATCCGCCCGTCGAAAAGGTGATGCGCGCACTCGGCGGCGACTTCGAGACGGAGCACTCTTCTCGAAGTCCTCGGTCAAAGGGCTGGAAGATGGGAAGGGACTGCACCTGATCGATCCAGGGAGTCTGGAGCATGAGGACAAAAGGGGCTCCTTCTGATTTAGAGTGGGTATAGATTGAATCGAAACAATGTGACACATGGTTTTCCGGGGTGTATCATTGAG
>JAAYLU010000037.1 GCA_012521675.1 Synergistaceae bacterium
GACGAATACTGTGTGTAATCTCACGAGAGGGGAGGGGTCTTGCTTTTGCGGGCCTCTCGCGTTATATTTCAGGTACCTGCCCGGGCACGCGCGGGATAGGGACGGTTTTCGCCCCTTTCGACGCGGCGTTCGGCGGGGTCTTGCGGCGATAGTCATTGACGATTCCAACCCGTTTTTTCGGAAGGAGAGAGATCGCGTGAAGAAATTCATCGGAAGGTCGATGCCGGCGGCTTTGCTCTGCCTGTTGGCGATCCTGTTCGCGGCTCCTCCCGTGTTCGCGGTCGACCCCCTCGTGGCGATTGTGGACGTGGAGGGGAACGAGCAGGTGGTGTCTCAGCACATCCTCGGTGTGATCACGACCAAGGCGGGGGAGCCGATAAACCGGGAGCAGCTTCAAAGCGACATAGAGGCCATCTACGCCCTTGGCTTCTTCTCCTTCGTCGACATCAACCTGTACAGCGTCGCCAGCGGCATCGGAGTCACCTTCGTAGTCCAGGAGAACCCGGTGGTGGAGAGTGTCTCCTTCGCCGGCAACTCGATCTACAGCGACGAGGAGCTGCTGAAGCTCGTCTTCACCACGCCGGGGAACGTGTTCAACCGCGTCTTCTTCCGACACGACCTTGACCGCATCCAGGAGAGGTACCACGAGGACGGCTACGTCATGGTCAAGATAGCCGACGTCCAGATCGAGGAGGGGCGTATCACGGTGCAGATAGTGGAGCCCAGGGTCGGCAACATCATCGTCCAGGGGAACGTCAAGACGAAGACGCACGTCATCGCGCGCGAGATCAAGATGAAGCGAGGCGAGCCCTTCAACGCTACGATACTGAGGCACTCCATCGGCAGGCTGCAGAATTTGGGCTACTTCGAGGACGTCAACGTCGGCTTCGAGCCGGGCGAGGAGCCTGACGAGACCGACATCATCATAACGGTGCTGGAGCAGAAGACCGGCAGGGTGGGAGTGTCCATAAGCCACGGCACGAGAAGCGGCTGGTCCGGCGGGCTTACCTACTCCGACAGCAACTGGAAGGGGCTGGGGCACGTCGGGGAGGTGGGCTTCGAGCTGGGCGACAACTCCCAGTACTGGGCGACATATTCAGAGCCCTACATGGACAGGAACCACTACGCGTGGAAGGTCGGGATCATCAAGCGCAACTGGGAGGACCGGCTATACTACAGGCGAGGCGTGAAGCAGCTGAAGTACGACGAGGACATGACCAACGTATTCGTGGGAGCGGGGAAGAAGTTCGGCAGGGACGAGAAATTCAGCTGGTTCCTGACTCTGGACTGGCGCGACATAGACGCCTACAACATCAGAGAGCAGACGGGAGTGGACGACCTCACCCGTGGAAAGATCTTCTCCGTGCTGGGCACCCTCACCCGCGACAATACGCACCCCTACCTAAGCTACCCCAAGGGCGACGTGATCGACCTGAACGTCGAGCAGGCGATGGAGGCCCTCGGAGGCGAGTACAGCTACACCAAGTACTGGCTGCAGGCGAGGTACTACTCCCCGGTGCTGGGGCTGGAGAACCTGCTGAACCGGCAGTTCGGCGCCATCGACAAGGACAACCCGGTGATCTTCGCGGCGAGGATGCGCATAGGCTTCTCGTCCGGGGAGTTGCCCGTGGCGGGGCTCTACTCGCTCGGAGGCTCGAACACCCTGCGGGGCTACGACTCGGGCGAGTTCGAGGGGACCGACATGTTCCTCGGCAACGCAGAGGTGCGCATCCCCGTGCAGAAGGCCTTCAGCCTGGTGGCCTTCTACGACGTCGGAAACGCCTGGCTGGACGAGGGGATCGACTTCTCCGACCTCCACGACTCGTGGGGCTTCGGAGTCAGGGTGAAGACGCCTCTCGGAAACATGAGGCTGGACTACGCCCAGGGGGAGACGGAGAACAGGACCCACTTCGGCTTCGGAGAGATGTTCTAGCGCCGGGGAGGACACGCGGGCGTGCGTTCTTCGTACAATTGGAGCTTTCGCCATACGGGCTTTACAAAGGGCTGCGCGCTGCCGTTCATCGCCGCAGCCCTTTTCTTGATCTGCGTCCCTGCGCTCGTCGCGGACGCGGGCGAGATAGTGGTCGACGGGGCGCCCTACTGGCTGAGGCAGAGCGTCGAGCGGAGCCTCAGGTCCGTGTGGGAGGAGCTGTCCCTCAACCCCGACCTTTCCGCGGAGGACAGGGTCCGGCTTCTGTCCGTCGTGGCGGAGCGCCTATTCTCCGGCTATTCGCCGAACGTGGTTCCGCGCGGGGAGTCCGTGAGGGTGGACCTTTCCCCTCAGTCCGATACCGCCTGGGGCGTGGAGATAAACCCTCCCCCCCCTGCTTCCTCCCGCGGACGAGTGGTTCGCCGACGCCGCTTCGGAGCTTGAGAGAATTCTGCCCCGGATGCTCGCCCTCCTGCCGTTGGAGGCCCTCGCGTGGGCTGACCTGGCCCTCAAGGAGGCCATAGAGGAGGCGTGCGCCCCGATATTGCCGGGGTGGAACCCGTCGCTGCTGGTGCGATTGGAGGGGAGCGACGAGAGCAGGGTGCTGCGCGTTTCGTTCAACCCGAAGCCGCCGCTGGTGCTTGCGATAGTCCCGTCGATAAACTCCACCACCCTGCCGGTGGCCTTCCGCTCCGACCTGAAGGAGAAGCTGCTTCGCTCCCTGGCCCCCGTGGTCGGCCTGCCGATCGAGTGGGCCTCGATCAACAAGCTTCGGATAGAGGGCCTGGCGGCCGACGCCCTGCTGGACACCAACACAGTGACCAACGCCCGAGCGGCGGTGGACGTATCCTTCTCGCCCGAGCAGCTGTCGCCCGTGGAGGCGGA
This sequence comes from Synergistaceae bacterium, assembly GCA_012521675.1. Classification (NCBI taxonomy): domain Bacteria; kingdom Thermotogati; phylum Synergistota; class Synergistia; order Synergistales; family Synergistaceae; species Synergistaceae bacterium. The sequence continues at coordinate 2,816 of JAAYLU010000037.1, forward strand.
GGTGGAGAGCTCCAAGTACTCCATAAGGGCCTGGATGGCCGGCTACGCCGGAGCTGAGGGGAGATACCCGGAGATTGGGCTTCACCTGGGGAGGAAGGCGCTCCCGGTGACCGGCTGGGACGTGGAGCTGTACGGCGAATGGGTGATGTCCGTGGAGGACTTCTCGCTGGAGAGCCGCTGGGGATTCCGGTGGAGCCCTGTGAAGAACGTGCTGATAGGCGCGGAGATTGCATTCCCCGGCAACACCCTCTGGTACCGCCTGTCTGTGGCGGAGGGAGCTCGGGCCCCCTACCTGTGGTGGCGGCTGAGCGAGGACGGGGACTCTATCGTCGGCCTGGGGTACAGGCTGGACGGCAGGATCTCGCTGGAGCTGCACTTCGACGAGAGGGATTCTGACAGCTATTCACTCAGGGCCATACTGGACCTGTAAAGATCATTACCTGGACGGAGTGTTTTTATGAAGGATAAGCTTACTCTTCGTGCCGTCGCATCGGCGGTCGGAGGCTCGCCCGTCGGTGAGGGAACCCGCGTAGTCGCCGGGGTCGCCTCGCCCGATAACGCGAGCAAAGGGGAGATAGTCTGCCTGTGGGGCTCGCCCGGAGCGGGCGGAAAAAAGAGGGACTCGGCTCAAGAGCCGAAAAAAGGCGTCCTCTACCTGGCCGACGAGGAATTTTTCGCACTGAATGTCGGCTGCGAGGGGGTCGTGGTCGAAGACCCCAAGAGGGCATTTTCCCTGCTGCTGTCGCTCTTCGAGAGGCCGCCTCGCAGCGCGTTCGGCTCGAGCGGCGTTCACCCGACTTCGTCGGTCGCCGAGGACGCCCGAGTGCACCCTTCGGCATGGGTCGGGCCCGGCTGCGTGGTGGAGGGAGGGGCTGTCGTCGGCAAGGGGGCGTTCCTGCACGGCCGAGTCTTCGTCGGGGAGGACTGTGTCGTCGGGCCGGGCACCGTGATAGAGCCGGGCGCGGTGCTGCTGGCCAGGGTTCGCACCGGCGTTCGCTGCCTGATCCACTGCAATGCTGCGATCGGTTGCGACGGCTTCGGAGTCCCGATGACGCCGGACGGCGGCCGGCCTGAGAAGGTGCCGCAGCTCGGCGGGGTGGTCCTTGGGGACGAGGTGGAGGTCGGCGCCTGCACCACGATCGACAGGGGGACGCTGGACGACACGGTGATCGGCAGCGGCACCAAGATAGACAACCAGGTGCAGATAGGTCACAATGCCGTGATCGGGGAGAACTGCATAATTGTCGCCCAGACCGGCATATCCGGCAGCGCGGTGCTCGAGGACGGCGTGGTGATGGCGGCCCGCAGCGGGGTGAAGGAGCACGCGTGCGTGGGGAAGGGAGCGATCGTCGCCGCCCAGGGCGGGGTGATCAAGGACGTGCCGCCGGGCGAGATAGTATCAGGCTTCCCGGCACGGCCGCACAGGGAGAACTTCCGCCTTCAGGCCGCGTTGCAGCGCGTCCCTGATCTGCTGTCGCGCGTCAAGGAGCTTGAGAAACGACTCAAGGAGCCAGAGTCCGCCGAAGGAACGGGGAAGGGCGAATGAACCGGCCCCGCAGGCTGCGCCGCCCCGTTACTTTCTCCGGCAGGGGGCTGCACACGGGAGAGCCCTCCGAGGCGACTGTGGCACCGCTGGACGGGGGCGGGCCGGAGTTGGAGATCCGAGGAGTCGTCGCCTCTCTCGCAGAGTGCGCCGCCGAGGGAGTCGGGCGCGGTACGACCGTGATTTTGCCGGGCGGCGCCAGGGTTCGAACCACGGAGCACCTGTTTGCGGCCCTGTTCAGCCTCGGTCTGTGGTCCGTGCGGATAACTATGAAGGGGCCGGAGGTACCGGCGTACGGTGGTTGCGCGAAGGAGTTCTCCGACTCTCTGCACGATGCGTCAGAGCCTCTGGGCGACGCCGAGTCGGCGCTGCTTCGCGACCGGGCACTGTCGCCCGCCATGCCTCTGGTAATCGCGGACGAGGGGCGGGGCAGCACTGTCTCGCTCTTTCCGCGGAACGGGTTCAGTGCCGTCTACGTGATCCAGTACGACGGGAGCCCGATAGGGACCAGCATGGTCGCATACGACCACGATTCCGACGACTTCAGGGAGAGCATAGCCCCTGCGCGCACCTTCGCCCTCGCCTCCGAGGTGGACCGGCTGCTCTCCCAGGGGCTGGCCGCCGGGGGCAGCCTGGACAACGCGATAGTCGTGGAGGAGGACTCGGTCCGGGCGTCGGGAGGGCTTCGCTTCCCGGACGAGTTCGCTAGGCACAAGATACTCGACCTGATGGGGGATCTCTACCTGCTGGGTGCGCCTCTCAACGCCGGGATTACGGCCGTCAGGGCCGGACACGCCATGCACTGCAGGCTCGTTGAGCGCCTGAGAGAAAAGAAAGGAGACTGACCATGTTCGACATCTACAAGATTATGAAGTGCTTGCCCCATCGCTATCCCTTCCTGCTGGTGGACCGCATACTGGAGATCGACGAGGAGCACGCCGTGGGGCTGAAGAACGTCACCTACAACGAGCCCTTCTTCCAGGGGCACTTCCCGCAGGAGCCGATAATGCCCGGGGTACTGGTGCTTGAGGCGATGGGGCAGGTGGCGGCGATGATGCTCTCCTCCAGGCCGGGAAAAGAGAGTTTGATAACATTCCTGACCGGGGTTGAGAGGGCGAAGTTCCGCAGGCCGGTCAGGCCGGGGGATCAGCTGGTGACCACCGCCGAGCTGAAGAGGCTTCGAAAGAACGCGGGGAAGGTGCGCACTGTCGGCAGGGTCGACGGGGAAGTGGCGGCGGAGGCGGAGTTCAGCTTCCTGGCGGCGCCCACCCTGGTCGAGGACGGAGAGAAGGCGGACGGCTAGATGCCCCGCATTCACCCGACTGCCATAGTCTCGCCCATGGCGGAGCTGGCCGACGACACGGTGGTGGGCCCATTCTGCGTCGTGCGCGACTGTGTCCGCATCGGCGCGGGGACGGAGCTCTCCTGCTTCGTCACGGTGCTGGACTACGTAGAGATAGGGGAGAAGTGCCGGATCGAGCAGCACGTCGTCCTGGGCGGCGAGCCGCAGGACCTCTCCTTCAGGGGGGAGGAGTCCTGGGTCAGGATAGGAAACTCGGTCATCCTGCGGGAGCACGTCACGATCCACCGGGCCACCGGCTCGTGCGAGAGCACGATCGTGGGGGACGGGTCGTTCCTGATGGAGGGGGTGCACATAGGGCACAACGCGGTCGTCGGCAAGAGGGTCACGATGGCGAACAAGTCCGCCCTGTCCGGCTTCTCGGCGATCGGGGACGACGCGGTGATAGGCGGCATGGCGGGGCTGCACCAGTTTGTGCGGGTGGGGGCGCTCTGCATGGTGGGCGGGCTGTCCAAGGTGGTCAAGGACGTGCCACCCTACCTGACCTGCGACGGAAGGCCCGCGACCATCTACGGCCTTAACAGGGTGGGGATGAAGAGAGCGGGCATGGACTCCGCCTCTCGCACCCTGGTAAAGTCGATCTACGACGAGCTCTTCCGGGGCGGGCTGCCCCTAAGGGCCGCGCTGGAGCGGCTGGCCGAGTCCGAGAGGGGTGACACGCCCGAGGCGCGCGAGATACTCTCCTTCTGCGCCCCGTCCAAGAGGGGGGTCGCACCGTGGACTAAGGGGAGGTCGCACAGGAGGGGCGATGAGGAGGATTAGGCTGCTGGCGCTGGACGTGGACGGCACCCTGACGAACGGCAGGATCTACCTCGACGGCGCGGGGGGCGAGTTCAAGGCCTTCCACGTGCACGACGGCATGGGGATAGCGATGCTTCGCAGGGCCGGGATCCGGGTCGCCCTGATAAGCGGAAGGCGCTCCGACGCGACCGAGCGCAGGGCGGAGGAGCTGGAAATCGACCTGCTGTACAATGGCGTGCGGGAGAAGCTACCCGTGCTGCTCGGGCTGATGGACGAGCTCGGCATATCTCCGGACGAGGCAGCCTACATGGGGGACGACGTGAACGACGTGGAGTGTCTTCGTTCGGTCGGAACGTCCTTCGCCCCCTGCGACGCGGTGCGCGAGGCCAAAGAGGCGGCAAGCACCGTCACAGCCGCACGCGGCGGGGAGGGAGCGGTGCGCGAGGCTGCGGAGCTGATACTGGCGATGAACGGCGCGCCGGGGGACTGACGTTGAAGTCGCGGCCCGGAGTTCGCATACTCGACAGGTTCATACTCAAGGAGCTGTCCGGCGCCTTCATGTTCGGCGTGGCCTCCTTCACTATGGTCTTCGTCGCGGGCGACCTGCTCTTCC
>JAAYLU010000038.1 GCA_012521675.1 Synergistaceae bacterium
ATTGACTGGTTATCGTGATTGACTTGTAACGTGATGTTTGACAAGTCCACGCCGTCAAGGGCAGTACGGGCTATAACCTCCGTAACGTCCCCGATTTGGGCGGGTTGGTCAAACACGATAGGCAAGCCCTCCACGATTAAAGGCTTGTCGCTGTCCGCGTGGACGTTATACGCCCGTGTTTGCTGTGTCATTTTCTGATACCTCGCTTTCAAGTTGATATTGGTTTGCTTTATCTGCGGATACATAATTAAGCGACTGCAAGCGTTTGTCGCCGTCAGGGACAGGCGGCAGGGCTAACAATTTCCGCGCTTCGTTGAGCGTCATTAACCCTAACGGGGCGGCTTCGTGCAATAACCTTATCTTGGTCGCCGCGCTGGAAAATTCCAGCCGTTCAGCCGTGAACGTGATTTCCGCGCCCGCCTTGCGTGTAAACTCCTGCGAAAGCTGCAAGGCGAACGGTTCAATAACGCTTTCATAAAACGCGCTGAATTCGTCCTCGCTATAACTGCCGGATACGATTTTCGGGCTAATGCCTAAATAGTCGTATATTTGGCGGTTGACGGCTTCTATTTGCTCCTGTGGTATGGTGTAGGGCGTTGTGTTGGTCGGTATGAAGTCAAAGCGCTGGTCGGTCGCCGCCACGCCGCCGGAATTGGTAGGGTTGAAGTAGTCGGCGACAAACTGTTCCTTTTCCCTGCGTACCTGCTCGGGATTGACAAGCGACGTAAATTTGAGAACGCCCCGAATGTTCACGCCGTTTTTGACGCTTGCCGCGATACCTTGGTTGAGCGTCTGCGCCGTGTCCAATAACGGGAATAACGGCGCGTTGCTGTCGCCTAAAAGGTCGCCTGCGTAAAAGTGGCGGCGCAAGTGGACAATATCGCCATAAGGGAAAGTCGCCTGCTTGCCGTCGTGAAACAGGCAGGTTATGTATAACTGCCCGTCCGTGCCGGGGGTGAATTCCACGCTTGACGGTGTGAGGGGGTACACATTGCGGATACCTCTTTGCTCGCGTTGCAGCAGGATAAAGGCGTTGTTGCTGGTAAAGTATGCCGCCGCCGTTTTGCAGAGTAGGTCATACAGGGTCATATACTCGTTTGGGGTTGATTGGAGCAGGGTTTCAAGCCCCTTGTCGTCGCTGTGCGCCGTGAGCTTTCCGGCGTGCCGGGCGATTGCGTCAACCGCCGCCCGGAATGTCGCGCTTGCGTATGCCGTGCCGGAAAAGGCGGTAAAGCTGTTATTGATTTCGATTACCGCCCGTCGCTCCTGCGGCTTGGGTCTGAATAGACTGGTTAAAATACCCATTTATGAAAACCTCCTTTCGCGGTTGCTGTTGTGTGAAAACTTTTTGTCCATGCGGGGGAAAAGTAAGCCCCGGCGTCGGTGTTCTGTCGCCCTGTTCTTTCCGTCAGGGGCGGGGGGTAGTGTAGGGCAATGTAGGGTCAGGAGCAAACTTTCTATAGGACAATTTTTTTGAAAAAATCCCTCTATAGAGATTTTAGGTTTTGCCCTACATTGCCCTACACCTTTTTTGATAAAATCCTGTAATATCAAGGTTTTCACGCTCCCCGCAAGAATTCTGATACAAGGCGAAAGCCATAATAGAAAACGCCTTGATTTGTTCGTCGTGTTTCAAAGCCTGCGCCCTCGACTGCTGCCTTGAAGTCCTGTGCGCTTCGGATATATTCGCCTGTGCGCTCGCAATAGACGCGGTATTCCCGGTATAGTTCGCCGCTCTTTTCCTTGTATCGCTTATCAACCTCGCAGCACTCGGACAGGAAATTAGATAGCCAGTCATTGGCTTCGCGGTAGCTTTCGACAGCCCCCTTGACGCACTCGGGCGGCGTGATATGATAGCCCGCCTTGATAAAGCGTTTTGCGCCCTCGATAGCCCATGCCAGCGCCGCCCCGCCCGCGTGACGGAATAAGTAGTCGGAATAGTTCTTAATGTCCGCTTGTCCCTCTATAACCGCGTCAAAGGGCAGGACGATAATTCGCCGCCACGTTCCCGCGTCGCTGCTGCCTATGCGCGGCAGATGATTTGTATATAGAACGGTTGTATGGGACGGCTCGAACGTGAACGGCGTTTTGTATTTCTGTTCGCCTAAAATCTTGTCGGTTGAGCATATTTTCTTGACAAACGCAGCGTCAAGGCGGGTTCCTTCTTCCAGTTCCGGGGCAACGATTAAACGCTTGCCGCGCAGTTCCGCAAGTTCCCAGTTCTTGCCGTTCTTGCGCCCGGTCGTGAGCGTTTCGGCGCTTATCTGTCCGGCATAGTCGCCCAATATCCGCGCTTTCGTATTGTAATAGGTTGATTTGCCATTTTTGCCGCCGCCGTATGCGATAATCAGGTTTTCGCAGAATACCCGCCCTATGAGTTCCTCGCCCGTCGTAAGCTGCAAATATTCGGCAAGGTCGGGTCGATTGCAGGTTATAACCCTTATAAAGTCCTGCCATATGTCCGCGCCCTCATTTGACGGGGCAACGGCGGTTATCTTGGTATGGTAGCTTTCGGGGTTGTGGGGCTTGATTTCGCCCGTTCTTAAATCAACCTCGCCGCCCGGCGTGTTGAGTATAAAGCCGTTTGCGTCAAGTGCCGAAACGCTGATTTCAAGGGGCGTTTGGGCTTCTTTCATAACCCCTGATATTTCCTTGCTGTTACGGCGTTTGAGTATGAACGATTGATACGCCATAATCGGGGCATAGTTCTTTTTTGCTACGGCAAGCGTCCGGGTCGCTTTCAGTTTATCCGCGTTGCTGCCGCCTTGTTTTGCCGCCTGTACCGCTTCTTCCGCTCGTTCAAGGGCTTTGCTTGCCGCTATGTATGCGGGCGCATTTTCTGCAAGTTGCCGTTCCGTCAGGTCGTGCAGACAGCCACGGGCGCGGGCGGCGTTTTCTTCCCATACCTGCCCGGAATAGACAATGTAGTTTGTCGCCGGACTGTGCCGCAGACAGTCGCCGCATTCCCGCGCCAGTATCAGGGCTTCGCCTACGTCGGTTAAGTCGGCGGGCTTTAAGTTGAAGTCGCTTTGAGTGTCAAGGAAATATTTGTCGGGGTCATAATCGGGATTATTCTTAATGTCTTTCTCAAATTTGCCTAACGCGCTTTTATAGCATTTTTCAGACTGTCCGGGGTCAAGTTCCCCCTCGCAAAGGGATACTAACCTTTCGTATTCCTGCCGTGCGTCCTCCGTGTCCCCGCCGTAACGCTTTATCAGGCACAACGCCCCGACATTCAAAGTATTGTCGCGCTCCCCCTCGGGTATTGTTAAACCCTCGGAAAGTATCCGGCGAATTTTGGCGGCGTTGCTTTCGCTCGGTTTTGAGCGGAAGTCCCGCATAAATTCGGTTAGGTTCATCGTGCCGGGCGTATAGATAACCTGCGGGCTTTCTACCCCAAAATTAAGCTGCGCCGGGCTTTTAACTATTCCGTCAAAGTAGAGTTCCGGGAACGCTGCTATAAGCCGCTCCATTAAGGCGGCGTATTCTTTTACGTCCGTTATAAATTCCGTTGGGAATATATAATGCTCTTTCGGTCGCGGTGAACGTCCGTCTTTTTCTTTCATATTGTTTCTGCTCGGATACCAATAGAACGCCACGCCCGGCATAGCGGCTATAACGTTGTTATGGTCGCGCCATTCTCCGGGGTCGTCGCTGTGCGTGTTATCAATATCCGCAAGAATACAATTAGCCTTTTGAAAGTTTTCGCCCGTTCTATAACCGCCCTTGTATAGTCCGGGGCAATTATCAAACTCGACGGCGGCGGCAAGGGCTGCGGTGTCGCCGGGCTTGATTGCTACGGCTTTTATAAATCCGCTCGGATTGTCGCCTATGCCACGACGCCCGGGGGCTTGCCATATGGTTATATCAAAGTTTGGCATTGTACCGTTCGCCGCCTTTCTGTAAATAGTCCTCGAATACTTGCCGGACGATATAGCACCGTTTACCGACTTGGATAACGGGGAACGCTCCGCGCTTCGTCAGCGTCCGTATGGCATATTCGGGAAAGCCGTATTCCCGCGCCGCTTGCCTTATTGTCATAATCGTTTTTGTATCTGTTTCCACGACTAACCCCTCCGATAAACTCATTTCTCTTGACTACATTATACCACAACACAATTGAGATAGCAATAGTAGAACGCAAATGAATTTTGTTTTCCTTAACTATTGACAGCACAACGCAATTGAGTTATACTATCGTTAGGTAACGTAAAGGAGTGTTGAGTTATGAATACAGTCGGTGAACGGCTTAAAGCTGCAAGAATGAAAAAAGGGTTGAAGCAATCGGAAGTTGCCGCCGTTTTGAAGTGTGCGCCTACGTCTTTAACGAATTGGGAAAACGGCAAAATACAGCCGTCGTTTGAAATACTTGCGCGGTTATGTGAAGTTCTTGAAATTTCTCCGCTTGACTTGCTCGACAGGCAATATCTTTATGATGATATTGTGGAGATTTCAGCAAAACCACTATATGAACGGACTTATGAAGAAACGATTGCGCTTAACTTCACTCGTTTCAGCCTGCAAGAGCAAATACAAGCCGAACGCGACAACGTGGACTATATAGAGCAACGGACAGGGTTATCAACCGCCGCCGCCGCCGCACTCACGGGAAAAGGCACTTTTGATTATGTGCTGCGTGATGTTGAAAACGATGAATACGCCGATAAAATTACCTCTGTGGGGCTTGATGGTCTTAACCGTCTGTTATCCGCACCGCAAGGGTTGAGGGCGTTAGAATCAATCGCCTATATACTCAATTCAGGTACTTTCCGTTTTGCAGACGGCTCAAAGACTGTCCGAATTGAAACAGGGGCATATGCCGACAACTGGGGCAAAACAAACCCGGCGATGTACATTACCGCCGATATGGTTCAAAGCATTCACCGCGACGAATTGTTACGCTTGCTTGACGCAATAAAAACGCACCCGTCTAAAGAAGAATTGGAAGCAGCAAAAAAAGAGTTCCGCGATGATATGAGTAAACGTAAAGGGGGTTAAAGTTCATGGCTTCTATCCGTAAAAGGGGCGATACATTCACGATAACCGCCTATATGGGTTATGATGATACGGGCAAGCAGCAAAAGAAAACGACGACATACCGCCCGCCGGACGGCGTGACAAGCGGTAAAGCGGAAAAGTTGGCGCGGGAATATGCCGTCAAGTGGGAAGATAAAATACGGGGTTTTGTCGCCCTTGATGAAAACAGGACGCTTTCAGAATTGGCGCAATGGTATTATGAAACTATCGCCCCGAATACCTTAAAGCCGAATATCCTAAAAGGTTATAAGCAAGGCATATATAACCACATTATCCCGCGCATAGGACGGGTCAAGCTGAAAGACATAACCCCGCAAATGCTCGACAGCCTTTTCCGTGAGTTGCAGACAAGCGGCAATCTTGAACGCTCTTTCAAACTAAAGGACAATACAATATTTGATGAATACGGCAAAGAGAAATTTATCAAGGACAAGGGGATTGAACGCGGTACTTTTTATAGGGTTTTACGCGGCGAAACGTGCAGACAGAAAACCGCCGAAAAGATAGCCGCCGCCCTCTGCATGACGCTTGAAAAGGTATTTGACGATGTGACAGAGAACAAGGGAATGTCGGGCGCGTCCGTCAACAAGCTGAAACTCAACCTTTCCGCAATATTTACGGCAGCTTGCCGAAAAGAGATAATGCGCCGTAACCCTTGCAAGCTGGTAACGCCGCCGAAAGTGGATACCCCGCCCGCCGCTTTCCTCGATGAGGAACAAAGCCGCCTACTGCTTGCCGCCGCTCATGAGCAAAGCGACTTTCAACTTGAAGTCATTATTAACCTGTTCTTGGCGGCAGGGCTTCGCTCCGGGGAATTAACCGCGCTCCATTGGTCGGACTTGGATTTCAATACGGGCGTGTTATTTGTCCAACATACGCTTGTCAGGTTCAACGGGCAGTTTGTACGGCAGACAACAAAAACCGCCGACAGCACAAGGCGAATTGTACTTCCGGCGTATATATTGAAACTCTTATCCGAACATAGGGAACGTCAAAAGGAATACAGGGCTTCGCTTCGGGAATTATGGAAAAACCCCGACGATATAATGTTTACAAACCTGCGCGGTGACTATCTGAACGGCGTAAACCTAAACCGCAAGTTAAAGGACATTGTAAAAGCCGCCGGTTTGCCCGATATACACCTGCATAGTCTGCGCCATACTCACGCAAGTTTACTGATAAATTCCGACGTAACGGCAAGGGTTATAGCGGACAGGTTAGGGCATAGCACAACGAAAACCACGCTCGACACATACAGCCACGTTTTCGCCGCAAGTGAAGTTAAAGCAATGCAAGCCGTGGAAATGGCGCTGTTCAGTACAGATAAAGCGATAAACGAATAATCTAATATAACTAAAGCGACAAAGACTAACCCCGGAAACGGGCTAATTTTTGTCGCTTGTTTGTCGCTTAAACATACTAAAAGTCGCTTATTTTGACTCGATGATACTAAAACAAGAGATGCGGAATACCTTGATATAACGGGCTTTACTCGAATATCCTAAACGATGTTATGTTATGGTGTTAGTCTGAATGGGAGTATATCCCGTCGCCGGGGTCCTTCGCCATGTTCTCAGAGAAAGTACAGTTCATCAAGGTCGGACTGCCAGAGCCGATGAACGCCCCGCCGCCGCTGTAGGTATTCGCCTTGTTTCCCGAAAAGGTGCAGTTTGTCACCGTCGAACTGCCTGAGTTGAGGTACATCCCACCGCCGTAGAGGTTTGCCACGTTCTCCGAGAAGGTGCAGTTCGTCACCGTCGAACTGCCGTTCCTGATGAGCATCCCGCCGCCGATGGTATTTCCCACGTTCTTCGAGAAGGTGCAGTCTGTCACCATAGGACTGCCGTTCTCGATGAACATCCCGCCGCCCCAGGTGTTCGCCTCGTTCTCCCAGAAGGTGCAGTTCGTGACCCTCGGATTCCCGTTCAAGATGCTCATTCCTCCGCCCCTACCCGCCTTGTTCCCTATGAAGGTACAGTTCGTCACCGTCGGACTGCCATTCTCGATCAGCATCCCGCCGCCGTCATCGTCCGTTTTACCTGCCGTGATGGCAAAGCCGTCGAGGATGGCGGTGTCGTCTGCACCTACAGCATAGACGACGTGGTAGCTACCCCAGCCGCCGCCGATAGCTCCGCTGAGGATGGTGACATTCGCCTCCCAGTCGCGCTCGTCCCGTTGGGTCTCATCCCCGGCGAAGCCGCCGTAAAGGGCAATATTCTTTTTGAGAACAAAGGATTTGTCGGGGTCCGAATCGTGGGGCGTATACTCACCCTTAGCCACCCAGTACTCACCCTTTGTTCCTGCCTCCAAAGCGGCTCTGAACTTATCTAAGTCCATGGCGTTTGCCCACGAATCTCCCGACTTGTTCCCGGCGCCTGCTACTGTCACATGGATCGCCCCCTCCGAGGCCGACGAGACCGCCAGCAGAGCAAGCAGAAGAAAACACGAGCACAGTACTCTTTTGAACCACTTTAACTTCATCGACACGACGTTCACTCCTTTCCCGCGGTACCTGAATGCAGATCTAGCCGCACTCCATACCACGGGGTGCGGTTCCTCACTTCACGGCGAAGGGGAGGCTCAGGCCGACGCTCTCCCAATGCAATCAATACTACAAAAAAACAAAAGAGTCAAGCATCTTGCCGGGTCAATCTGTAGATTCATCTTCTTAATTAGGTCAAACACCTCCGGACCGAAAGTTTTAAGCGGGCCGAGGTTAACCTAGTCGAAATACTGCGCCGACTATAGTAAACTGCCTGTTTCAATGATACAATTCAATGCCAGGGCATCCGACCGCCCTGGTATTTCACAAACAAAGGAGGCAGTTCCATGAAAAAGAGAGTATTGTTTCTGACAGCGATGCTTGTGGTGGCCGCACTGGCGCTTCCTGCTCAGGCTTCGGCCAAAGAGGTCATGATCTACTCCTCGATGAAGGACTCCCAGCTGGCGGCTCTGAAGGACGCTTTCATGGCCAAGTACCCGGACATCAAGATGGACTACTACACAGCGGGCACCGGCAACGTGATGACCAAGCTGGCGACCGAGCAGCAGGCGGGAGGCATCCAGGCCGACATCATCTGGGTCGGCGACCCGACCAACTACATCTCCTTCAAGGAGCAGGGGCTTCTGTACGCCTACGACTCCCCCGAGGCGGCCAGCATCCCGGCCAAGCTGAAGGACCCAGACAACTTCTACACATCGGGGCGAGTGATCATGCTGGGCTTCGTCTACAACACCGACACAGTCAAGCGAGAGGACGTTCCGAAGACATGGAACGAGCTGCTTGATTTCGACGGCTACCTTGCGATGACCGACCCGACATTCGCCGGCACCACCCTGTACACTGTAGCTGGCCTTGTGCAGCACCCGGACTTCGGATGGGACTTCTTCCAGAAGCTGAAGGACAAGGGCATTCTGCTCGAGAGAGGATCGAGCGCGGTGGTCACAAAGGTAGGGTCCGGCGAGTACGACGTCAGCGTCGGAGTCGACTACATAGCCAGGACTATGATGGCCGAGGGCTCCCCAATCGACTTCGCCTATCCGGAGGACTACATCCCGGTCATCCTCAGCCCGATCGCCATAGTGAAGAACACTGCGCACCTGGAGGAGGCGAAGCTGCTTTTCGACTACATACTCTCCATTGAAGGGCAGAAAATACTGATGGAGGAGTACACCGCGCCCGTCCGTCCGGAGCTCGCTCTGGAGGGCGCCCCCTCCCTGATCGAGGCGGCGGAGAGAATTCTCCCCGTCGATGACGAGCTTCTCGTGGCGGAGAAGGACGAGCTTCTGAAGAAGTTCGACAGCATATTCAAGTAGGTCTGTTATTGAGCGCGGGGAGGCGAACCCTCCCCGCTTTGTATTGCACCCGGGCAGGGCGATGCGCCCCTCGCGGTGGCAAGAGGTGATTGAATGGCTGGAGTCACATTTGAGAACGTAACTATCAGTTATGATAAAAAGGTGATAATCGACGACCTGTCGCTTGAGATCGCCGATGGGGAGTGCTTCGCCATCCTCGGCCCCTCCGCGTGCGGGAAGACCACCCTGATAAGGGGACTGTGCGGTTTCAAGAGCCTTGACTCGGGCAGGATATCGATCGGCGACAGGCTTGTGAGCTCGGGCGACGGGCGCGGAGTCCCTCCCGAGAAGCGCAAGATCGGCGTGGTCTTCCAGGATTACGCCGTGTGGCCGCACTACAGTGTCTTCGAGAATGTCTACTACCCGTTGAAAAAACGAAAGGTCCCGAAGGCGGAGGCAAAACGAAGGGCGCTCGACGCGATCGAGCAGGTCCGCATGGAGGGTTACGAGGAGCGTATGCCCGCGCAGCTGTCGGGAGGGCAGCAGCAGAGGGTGGCCCTGGCCAGGGCCCTGGTCTCCTCCTCCGACCTGATGGTGCTGGACGAGCCCATCTCCAACCTTGACGCGAACCTGCGGGAGGAGATGCGCTTCGAGATAAAGGAGCTGCAGCGCCGAACCGGGATCACGGTGATCTATGTCACCCACGACCAGGAGGCGGCCCTGGCTATCGCCGACCGCATGGCCATAATGGACTCAAGGGGCTACATAAGGCAGGTCGGCGCGCCGGAGCACGTCTACAAGAACCCGACGGACAGATACGTCTACCAGTTTCTGGGCGTGTCGAACTTCATCCCTCTCGAGCGAAAGGGCGACCGCTACTCTCTGGCCGGTGCTGAGGGCTCCCCCCTCTTCCCGTACGAGATACCCGTTGCACAGACTGCGGACAGGCTCTATGCGGCGTGCAGGCCAGTGGATATCAAAATCGGGGAGGGGCCGGTAGAGGGCGTGGTGAAGCACGTGGTCTATCTGGGCAATTTGTTCGAGTATCGGGTGATGCTTGGAGGGCGCGAGATACGGGTGCAGCAGGACTCCCACGAGGCGTTCGCGGAAGGGACGCCCGAGGAGGGGCGCGCCTGCGCCATGTCCCTGAGAAACCTCCGCTTCTACGAAAACGACGAGAGGGGGGACGCCTCGTGAGGCTGTTCAGACGCCGCGAGGGGGGCGTATCCGCGAGAATGTTCGGCGGCGGTTTCGACCTCAACCGGATACTGATGCTCGTCTGCCTTGCGATCCTGATCATCACGGTGGCCATGCCGATGATCATGATCGTGTACAACACATTCTTCTTCGGTTTCTCCTTCGACTGGGCGATGTTCTCGAAGGTGGTGTTCGACCCCGCCAACGTCGACGCCATGTGGAACACCATAGTGATCGCCTTCTGGGTCACCCTGGTCGGCACTCTGGTCGGCGTCTTCTACGCCTGGCTTATCGGCCGGACGAATATCCCGCTGAAGGGGCTGATGAAGACCCTGTTCGTCATCCCGTATATGTTTCCGCCGTTCATAGGGGCGGTCGCGTGGGGGCTGCTGCTGGCCCCGCGCTCGGGGTACATAAACAAGATGTGGATGGCCATGACCGGGACCAGAACCCCCCTGCTGAACATCAACAGCATCTGGGGGATAGTGTTCGTCGAGGTCTGCTACTACTTCCCGTTCGTCTTCCTGCAGGTCGTCAGCGCCCTTGAGAGGATGGACCCCACCCTTGAGGAATCGGCGCGCATCTCCGGCGCAAACCAGTTCTACGTCATCCGCAAGATCACTCTGCCGCTTGTCGTGCCGGCTATCGCTTCGGGCGCGATGCTCATTCTTATCTCCTCGCTGTCGCACTTCGGGGTGCCGGCCATGCTCGGATTCTCGCGCGGGATATTCACACTGCCCACGAAGATCTACGAGCTCATCAACAGGGCCGCGGGCAGTTTCGAGGGGATCAGGCAGGGTGCGGCGCTCTCGGTCCTTCTGGTGCTGGTGGTGGTCGCGGCCCTGCTGGTCCAGAGGTGGATAATGAGGGCCGGGCGCTACGACATCATACGAGGCAAGAGCATGAGGCCGATGCTCATCAACCTGAGGAAGTCCAGGTTTCCCCTGCTGGCGCTCTGCCTTGGAAGCCTGTTCGTCATTGTGATAATGCCGCTTTATATCATCTTCGCAGTGGGGGCGCTGAAGGCTTACGGGCTGCCTCTGACTTGGTCGAATATGTCGCTGAACAACTTTCACCACGTGCTCTTCTCGTCGCAGATGGCCAGGGACGCGATAAGAAACAGCTTCGTGCTGTCGATCTCATCGGCCATAATAGCCATGTTCGTCGGGACGATGATCGCCTACGTGGTGGTCAAGGTGAAGGTGCGCGGCAAGGCTCTGCTTGAGATACTGGCGCTGCTGCCCTACTCCATCCCCGGGCTGGTGCTGGCCATCGGGGTCATACTGATGTGGAGCGGCGCTTTTTACATCAACCTGTACAACACGATATGGATAATCCTCGTGGCGTACATCGCGCGCTACGTCGCCTTCGCCATGAAGAGCTCGTCCGCCTCGCTGGAGCAGGTGCACTACTCTCTTGAGGAGGCGGCCCGGTCGTGCGGCGCCACACACCTGGAGTCGCTGCGCGACATCACCCTGGCCCTGATCCGGCCCGGAATGGTCGCGGGTTTCTTCCTTATATTCCTGCCGGCCATGAGGGAGCTGACGACATCGGTGCTGCTCTACGGGCCATACACCCGCACTCTGGGAGTGGCGATCTATTCCATCAACGCGGAGGGCAACATAACCCAGGCGGCCGCCCTGTCGGCCATCGCAATACTCATCATCATGCTCGGTAACCTGGCCCTGCGCTTCGTTACCAGGGACAGGAGGAGCGTGTCATGAGCGAGGTCGTGCTGAAGAACGTGAGCAAGCGGTTCACCACCAGGAGCCTCGGCGAGGTCACGGCGGTCGACGGCTTCGACCTGACCGTGAGGGAGGGGGAGTGCTTCTCCCTGCTGGGGCCCTCCGGGTGTGGCAAGACCACCACCCTGCGTATGATCGCGGGCTTCGAGGACCTCAGCGATGGCGAGATTTGGATAGGGGACAGGCCCGTGTCGGTGAAGGAGCGCAACCTGTACGTGCAGCCGGAGGACAGGGGACTGGGCATGGTATTCCAGGCGTTCGCCGTCTGGCCCCACCTGAACGTGTTCGAGAACGTGGCCTTCCCTCTTCGCGTCCGAAAGGCCCGCAGGAACGAGATGGAGTCCAAGGTCGCGGAGGCGCTGGAACACACGGGCCTGACCGGGCTGGATAGGACCTTCCCATCAAGCCTGTCCGGCGGCCAGCTCCAGAGGATAGCCCTTGCCCGGGCCATAGTGATGAACCCGGACGTGCTTTTGCTCGACGAGCCCCTGTCAAACCTGGACCCGAAGCTGCGGGAGACGATGAGGTTCGAGATCAAGGCCCTGCAGAGGCGGCTCGGTTTCACGATAATCTACGTCACCCACGACCAGGCCGAGGCGATGGCCCTGTCCGACCGGATGCTGGTGATGGACATGGGCGTGATACAGCAGGTGGACACCCCCGCAAAGATGTACAACGACCCGGCAAACAAGTTCGTCTACGGCTTTCTTGGACTGTCGAATTTCATCGATGTGAACATCTCCGGCGGCAAGGCCTATCCGGAGGGAGCGGACGGCGTTGCGCTGCCGCTGACCGTCCCCGCTGATTTCGAAGAGCGGGCGGGGACAGTGGCGTCGCGGCCTAACGAGATAGAGCTGACGTCGGAGGGCGGATACCGGGCAGAGATCAAGGCGCGCATCTTCCTAGGCGACTACACCGAGTACAGGGTGGACGCGGGAGGACAGGAGGTGCGAATCCAGACCGCCCGCGAGCACGGCTTCTCCGTCGGAGAGCGGATCGGGCTCAACTTCGGCAAAGTGCGCTGGTACCCGCGCGACGACGGCGCGTCCGACTCGGAGAGGGAGAGAAGAAAGGTGATTTAGCTAGCATCCGGGTGTCCGATTCGGACACCCGGAACCTCTTAAGCGCCTTCGTACCTCATCACCCGGGCGGAGTTAAGCGTCGCCAGCAGCGCCACCCCCACGTCGGCGAATACCGCCTCCCACATGGAGGCTACTCCAAACGCCCCCATGACCAGCACCAGACCCTTCACACCGAGAGCAAAGGCTATGTTCTGCCTCATGATCGCCCGGGTCCTCCTAGCTATCTCGACCGCCTCCGAGGCACCGCGGGGATCATCGTTGAGCAGCACCACGTCCGCCGCTTCAATGGCGGCGTCCGCACCCAGTCCGCCCATCGCGAACCCGGCGTCCGACGCGGCCAGCAGCGGAGCGTCGTTCATGCCGTCGCCCACGAAGACCGTCGTACCCCCGACCTCCTGCTTTATCCTGCGAAAGTGCTCCAGCTTGTCCGCGGGCATCAGGCCGCCCTCCCACAGGTCAAGCCCGAGCTCCCTGCCGAGCTTCTCCACGTTCTCAGGCCTGTCCCCCGACAGCATCCCGACAAACCTGACACCCAGCTCCCTGAGCCTGTCCACCGTTGTGCGAGCCTGCTCCCTGGGCGTGTCCTCAACCACTATGAATCCGGCGTAGGCACCGCCCCTCGCCACGTGAACCACTGCGCCGGGCTTCTCCCTCCACGCTCCTTCGACGCTTACGCCGTTTCTCTCCAGCAGAGAGGCGTTTCCGGCCAGGATCTCCACCCCGTCAAGGTCCAAACGCACCCCGAGCCCCGGAAGCTCCTCGATAAGCCCCTGCTCTCCCTTTCCGGGCCCCGCCGCGCTCGCCACAGCCCTCGCTATCGGGTGGTTGGAGCCTCTCTCGGCCGCTCCTGCGATCTCCATCAGCTCCTCTTCGGTGAAGGGCGACGATGGATTTACCTGGGTCACGCGGAACACCCCCTTGGTCAGAGTGCCGGTCTTGTCGAATAGGGCGGCCTTGACGTCGGAGAGCCTCTCCAGTACATCGCCCCCCTTGATGAGTATCCCCCTTCTGGACGCAGCTCCTATGCCGCCGAAGATCGCGAGAGGTATGGAGATCACGAGCGCGCACGGGCATGACACCACCAGGAAGACCAAGGCCCTGTAGCCCCAAGTGCGAAAGTCACCTAATCCTATCATGGGCGGAACGAAGGCGAGAAGAACCGCGAAAACGACCACTGCAGGCGTGTACCACCTTGCAAATGAAGTGATGAACCTCTCGGTGGGCGCCTTGCTCTCCCTGGCCTCTTCTATCAGGCGGAGACCCTTCGACAGGGTGGTATCCCCGTAGCGGCTCGTGACCTGGACGGTGATTGCGCCGCCGAGATTCACGCTCCCGGCGAGGACCTCCATTCCGGCGGACACGTCCTGCGGGATGGATTCGCCTGTCAGCGACGAGGTGTCGAGCGACGATGCCCCCTCAAGGATCCTGCCGTCGAGCGGGACCTGCTCCCCCGGCTTGACTAGCACCGTACGACCGGGCACTACCGAGGCAGCGCTAACGACGCGCCACTTCCCGCTCTCCATCACGTTCGCCGTGTCCGGGCGGATATCAGCCAGGGCCATTATCGACCTGCGCGAGCGATCGACCGCCAGGTTCTGCACCAGCTCCCCCGCCTCGTAGAAGAGCATGACGGCAACGGCCTCGGAATAGTCGCCTATGGCGAAGGCGCCCAGCGTGGCCGTCGACATCAGGAAGAACTCGTCGAAGAGCGAGCCGCCCCGCAGATTTCTGGCCACCGCGGCCAGGACCTTCACCCCGGCGGTAAGGTACGCTGCCGTGTAAAGCATGATTCGCGGCATCTCGTCCAGCGGCAGAAAGACCGCTGCGAGCCAAAGGATCGCGCCTGCCGCAAGGCGAGCCATGTCACCCTTGGGAAGGCCCGATGGCTCGTCGGACGCCCCCTCGTCCAGCACAGCTGCTCCCGGCTCTATGGAATTAACGACCTTTCTCACGGACTCGAGGATCTCCGCCGTTCTCCCTCTTTTCGACAAGGAAAGCCTGATTCTCCCCTCGGCCATGTCCACCGCCGCAAACGTCACCCCCGGCAGACCGTAGAGGGCCCTCTCTATCCTCAAGGAACAGGCGGCGCAGTTGAGGCCTGCGACCGAAAGGCGAATCTTTTCCTCTCCGCTATTCATGTATATCCGCCCCCTTCTCCGCTATGTGGCGCACGTGATCGAAGCCCTGGGCGAAGATCGTCCTGACGTGATCGTCGTCCAGCCCGTACACGGACCGCCTCCCCCTTCGCGTCACCCTCACAAGCCTGGCCTGCCTTAGAACCCTGAGCTGGTGGGAGATTGCCGGCTGATTCATCGACAGAAGCTCCGCTATGTCCGCCACGCACAGGTCGGACAGGGAGAGCGCCCAAAGGATCTTGATCCGAGTCGTGTCGCCGAACACGCGAAACAGATCTGCCAGCTCGTAAAGAACCTCCTCCTTCGGCATGGCCGCCGCTATCTCTTCCATATGTCCACTCATGTGCACCACTCCTTGAAATTATCATATGCTTATATGTACATATATCATATAAAGAGCGCTCTTGCAAGCCCTGCCGGAGGATTATTCTCGCACGGAGTGCGCTTTACAAATTCTGGCAAATAGGCTAGGGTTGTCTTACGCTTCCGCAAGAGCGGAAAGTACAATCATTAAAGAGGAGGAGATACGCACATGAGGAGATTCATCGGAGTTCTGTTCACGCTCGCGCTCGTTCTTGTTCTTGGGACGGCCGCCTTCGCGGCGCCGAAGATCGGCATCATGACGGGCACGGTATCGCAGGGAGAAGAGGAGTATCGCGCGGGCGAAGAGATGGTCGAGAAGTACGGCGAGGACAGGGTCATCCACGTCACCTATCCCGACAAGTTCATGGACGAGCAGGAGACCACAATCTCCCAGGTCTTGGCCATGGCCTCCGACCCGGACGTCAGGGCGATAGTCGTCTGCCAGGCCGTCCCGGGCACCGCTGCCGCTATCGACAAGGTGAAGGAGGTCCGCGACGACATACTCTTCGTCCTCGGGACGGTCCACGAGGAGCCTTATATGATAGCGGAGAAGGCCGACATTCTCTACGAGATCGACCAGCCGACCCGCGGAAGCTCCATCATCGAAAAGGCCGCTGCGATGGGCGCGAAGACCTTCATCCACTACTCCTTCCCACGCCACATGAGCATGCCTCTTCTCGCCACCCGCAGGGACATCATGGAGGAGACCGCAAAGAAAGTCGGAATCGATTTTGTCTTCGTCAACTCACCCGACCCCACGGGTGAAGGCGGAGTGGCCGGCGCCCAGCAGTTCATCCTCGAGGACGCTCCGAGGCAGATCGAGAAGTATGGCCCGGACACGGCCTTCTTCAGCACCAACTGCTCCATGCAGGAGCCTCTGATCAAGTCGGTGGTCAAGGGCAAGGCCCTCTACCCCGAGCAGTGCTGCCCGAGCCCCTTCCACGCCCTTCCGAACGCGCTCGGCCTCAAGGTCGAGAGCAAGGGAGACGTGCCCTACATCCTCAAAGCAATAGAGGACAAGATAGTGGAGCTCGAAATGGAAGGACGCGTTTCGACCTGGACCGCCCCGATCGCGATGAACTTCATCCGCGCGGGCTCGGAGTACGCGATGGACTTCGCGGAGGGCAAATTCGAGGACAAGCAGGATATCGAGAGGGCCAAGGCCGTGCTTCACAAGTACGCGGGCAACGTCCTCATCCGCGCATTCGACGACGAGAAGACCCCTCACTTCCTGATGGTGGTCGGCGAGTCGGTCATCTTCGGGAAATAAGAATCGACCTGCCCCTGGATCTGTGACACTCGTGGCAGGGCTGTCGACAACGGCGGCCCTGCCATTTTTGCAAAGGAGGTCGGTCATTTGAGCGGTACAACTCGGCTGGAAATGAATAACATAAGCAAGGAGTACTACGGCAACCGCGTCCTAAAGGACGTAACCTTCTCTCTGGGCGCAGGCGAGGTCCTCTCCCTGGTAGGCGAGAACGGGGCGGGCAAGTCCACATTGATGAACATCCTGTTCGGGATGCCTGTGATACACGCGACCGGTGGCTTTCAGGGAGAGATATACCTTGACGGGGAGAAGACCGAGATAAAATCCCCCGAGGAGGCCATGAAGTTGGGCATCGGCATGGTCCATCAGGAGTTCATGCTGCTTCCCGGGTTTTCCATCACAGAAAACATAAAGCTCAACAGAGAGGTGACAAAGGACAACCTGCTGAGCCGAATCTTCGGTAAACCCATGAAATGGCTTGATATGCCCCGGATGAGGAGCGACGCCAGGACCTCCCTGGACACTATTGGGCTCGGCATCGACGAGATGCTGCCCGTCAGAGGGCTACCGGTAGGTCACATGCAGTTCGTGGAGATCGCCCGCGAGCTGGACAAGAGGCACATCCGCCTGCTGGTTCTGGACGAGCCGACCGCTGTGCTCACCGAGTCCGACGCGGACAAGCTGCTCGAGTCCATAAAGATACTGACGGACAAGGGGATCTCGGTGCTCTTCATAACACACAGGCTGGACGAGGTGATGACTGTATCCGACAGGATCGTCGTGCTGAGGGACGGCGAGCGAATAGCCGAGACCAAACCCTCCGAGACCACGATAGACAGGATCGCGGAGCTGATGGTCGGCAGGAAGATCGAGGGCGGAGACATACAGGGCAGGCCCCTGTCGGAGCTGAGCGAGGACCTGGTACTGGAGATACGAAACCTGTCGGTCGCCATGCCGGGGGAAAGCGTGAAGAACGTGGACATCGAGGTAAGGCGCGGCGAGATACTGGGAATTGCCGGACTGGCCGGGCAGGGCAAGATCGGCATAGCCAACGGCATAATGGGACTCTTCCCGTCGAGCGGAGATGTGAGGATGAACGGAGAACCGGTCAGGCTGAACTCCCCCCGGGCCTCTCTGGACAATGGCATGGCATTCGTGTCGGAGGACAGGAGAGGGACGGGGCTTCTGCTCGACGAGTCTATCGAGTTCAATATCGTGGCCACTGCGATCCAGACGAAGGGAATGTTCATGAAGCCCGGAAGGGTCAGAATCCTCGACTCGCGGGAGATGACCGAGTACGCCAAGGGGCTGATCGAGAAGCTGGACATTCGCTGCACCGGGCCGCGACAGCTCGCGAGGCGGCTCTCCGGCGGCAACCAGCAGAAGGTCTGCATAGCCCGCGCCATCACCCTGGAACCAAGCCTGCTCTTCGTATCGGAGCCGACCAGGGGAATTGACATAGGCGCCAAGAGGCTCATCCTTGACCATTTGGTGCAGCTCAACAGGGAAACGGGACTCACTATAGTCATGACCTCTTCCGAGCTGGCGGAGCTTCGCTCGGTCTGCGACCGCATCGCGATAGTCTACCGGGGAAGGCTCGAGGGAGTGCTCCTGCCGACCGCGAGCGACAGGGATTTCGGGCTCATGATGGCGGGCGAGTACACCAAGATCCACGGAAAGGAGGCCGTCTAGGTGGAAAACGACATACTGAACAAGATCGGCATCCCACGGCTGATAATCACCCTTTTCCTCGCATTCCTCGTGGCCGCGGCCTTCTCCTACGGCCTTCCGATGGGACAGATCTTCAGCGCGATGCTGACCCGGTTCGGAATGAACGCGCTGCTTGTGCTGGCGATGATACCGACGATACAGGCGGGCGCAGGGCCGAACTTCGGCTTGCCGTTCGGGATAATCTGCGGCCTGATCGGGGCGACCCTGGCGATAGAGCTGGACTTCAGCGGCTTCCCCGCCCTCTTCTTCGCGATCGGAGTCTCGATACCCCTGGGCGCGATCGCGGGATGGCTGTACGGGCTGCTGTTGAACAGGGTGAAGGGTCAGGAGATGACCGTCGGGACATATATGGGTTTCTCCATAGTCTCGCTGATGTGCATCTTCTGGCTGATGGCCCCCTATACTAGCCCCGAGATGATATGGCCCTACGGCGGCGATGGGCTCAGGGTGACGGTGGTCCTCGACGGGAGGATGGAGCAGATCCTGGACCGCCTCTGGAGCTTCAACGTCCACGGAGTGACCATCCCGACGGGACTGCTCATAGTGACTGCGGTCTCCTGCGTTCTCCTGTGGTTATTCTTGAGGACCAGGACGGGGCTCGCGATGTCCATGGTCGGGTCAAACCCGCGCTTCGCCGAGGCATCGGGACTGAGCGTGAACAAGTACCGCGTCCTTGCCTCCACGATCTCATGCGCGATGGGTGCGGCAGGCATAATAATCTACTCCCAGAGCTACGGGTTCATACAGCTCTACCAGGCGCCGCTTTACATGGCGCTCTACTCCGTCTCCGCGATCCTGATAGGGGGAGCGTCGCTACAGCGGGCCACCATAGCACAGGCCCTCATCGGGGCCTTCCTGTTCAACGGACTGCTGGTCATAGCCCTTCCCGTGGCGAACGTGGCGATGGACAGCGATATCTCGGAGATCATGAGGGTGATCATAAGCAACGGGATAATCCTCTACGCCCTCACACGCAAAGAGGCTGGAGGTGATGCGCAGTGAGGATAATCCAGAGAAACATCGTGCCGATATTCTTCCTCGCCATCTGCGCGGTCGGCTTCCACTACTCCGGCCTGTCCTGGATGTTCTTCGCCAACGACCTGGTGGCCAGGCTTGCGCGCAACTCATTCTTGGTCATCTCTCTGATCATCCCGGTGCTCGCAGGGATGGGGCTTAACTTCGGCATAGTCCTCGGAGCGATGGCGGGGCAGTTCGCGGCCTTCGTCACGGTGACCCACAACCTGACCGGGATGCCCGGCTTTTTCGTCGCATGCCTCCTGTCGATACCCTTCGCGGTGCTGTTCGGGTGGCTTACAGGCATCCTGTTCAACAAGGCCAAGGGCAAGGAGATGATAACAGGCCTTATCCTCGGCTTCTTCGCGAACGGAGTCTACCAGCTTATATGTCTCATCCTGATAGGGTGGATCATACCGATCTCGGACAAGTCGC
This sequence comes from Synergistaceae bacterium, assembly GCA_012521675.1. NCBI lineage: Bacteria > Thermotogati > Synergistota > Synergistia > Synergistales > Synergistaceae > Synergistaceae bacterium. The sequence continues at coordinate 19,802 of JAAYLU010000038.1, forward strand.
TGCTGCTGCCGTCGGGCGTGGGATTTGTGAACACGATAGACCTGAAGATCTGGCAGTACGCCATAGACAAGTTCTACGTCTTCCGGGCGAAGGGGATAGAGACGCCGGTGCTCAAGTACCTGAACAACATAAACTTCCCCGTGCTGACTCTGGTCATCGTGCTGATCCTGTGCGTCGCGGTCTATCTTCTGTTCAAGACCAAGCTGGGTCAGGACTTCCGCGCCGTCGGCCAGAACAGACACATAGCCCGGGTGGCGGGGGTCAAAGTGGACAGGGTCAGGATAATCGCAGTCATCTTCTCCACTGTCCTTGCGGCTTGGGGGCAGCTCATATTCCTGCAGAACATCGGCAACGTGCAGGTCTACGGCTCCCACGTCCAGGTGGGCACCTTCGCGGTGGCCGCCCTGCTGATAGGAGGCGCGTCCGTGACCAGGGCCACCATCGGGCAGGCGCTGCTGGGGACCGTCCTCTTCCACGCGCTGTTCATAGTCTCCCCTCTGGCGGGGAAGAACATAATGGGCAGCGCGCAGGTGGGCGAGTACTTCCGGGTGTTCGTCGCCTACGGAGTTATAGGCATAGCTCTCGCCCTTCACGCCTGGCAGAGGCAGGTCAAGAAGGAGTAGCGCTACTCTGCCCAAAACAGGTCAGGTACGAAAGCGCGGAACGGACAGCCCGTATCCGCGCTTTTTTTATTCTTAGCCTATGGCAAAAATGCCCTGCTTGGCATATACTACAAAAGCAATAGGGATTACCGCACGACACAAAAGACTGACGGGAGGTCATGATAATGAGCATGTTTGTTTTCTCTGTGCCGGACATATCCTGCGACCACTGCAAGATGCGCATTTCCAAGGCTCTGGAGGCTGCTGGAGTGAAGGAGTTCGAGGTCTCCGTCGAGGATAAAAGGGTGACTGCGGAGGGCGCGGATGCCTCGTATATCCAGGCGGTCATAGAGGACTCGGGATACGACGCGACCTTGGTCTAGCTCGACCAACTCGGTACCTCGAGCACTGGTGCGGGCGTGCCATCATAGCGGCGCCGCCCTTAAATTTGTTTACCAATCCTGACATCGAACCCGGTTTGGAGGAGATAGAAATGGCGGACACAGAAAAGCAGAGCTTCAAGACTAGCCTGGTGGTCACGGGCATGACCTGCGCAACCTGCTCGAGAATGGTGGAGCGGTCGCTGGCAAAGGTCGACGGTGTCACCTTCGCGGCGGTCAACCTGGCCACCGAGACGGCGTTCGTCGTCAGCGAGAGGGAGATACCGAAAGAGGAGCTGGTCAAGGCTGTCGAGAAGGCCGGGTACTCGGTCACCGACGAGCGTGCGGAGGACCTGGAGAAGAGCCGCTACCTCCGGACGAGGAGGAACCTGGCTATCTCCTGGCTGGTCACCGGTCCTTTGATGGGGCTGATGGTGCTGCACATGACGGGGCGTCACGTGCCCTTCTACTACTCGCTGGAGCTCTTCGGCGGGATAGTCGCCATCTTCTGGGCGGGGCGCGACGCTATCAAGGGCGCCTGGATAGCTCTGTCGCACTTCCACGCCAACATGGATGTGCTGGTGGTCTCCGGCTCCGTCGCGGCGTGGACTACCGCGGCTCTGGCCTTCGCTGGATTCCATGTGGTCTCCTTCGGGGCTGTCGGCGCGATGATCATGGCGCTGCACATCACGGGCAGATACATAGAGTCGCATCTCAGGGACAAGGCGTCAAAGGAGATACGCGCCCTCGTCTCGATACAGGCCCGCGAGGCCAGGGTGGTGGATTCGGACGGGAAGGAGATAATGATCCCGATAGAGGCCGTCAAGGAGGGAATGACCCTGCTGGTCAGGCCGGGAGAGCGGATCCCGAGCGACGGCGAGCTGCTTGACGGTACGACCTCCGTGGACGAGTCCATGATAACGGGCGAGTCGTTGCCGGTCGGCAAGGAGGCGGGAGATCCGGTCACCGGCGGCTCCATGAACCTGACGGGAGCGGTGCGCATCCGCGCCACGAAGGTGGGAGAGGACAGCTTCCTGTCCCAGATGGTGTCGCTCATCCAGGAGGCCCAGGGGGCCAAGGTACCCATCCAGGCGTTCGCGGACAGGGTGACCAACTACTTCGTGCCGGGCGTGGCGGCGCTGGCGGTAATCAGCGGACTATTCTGGCTGTTCAAGGGGACGCAGTACTCGTTCTTTCTCGACAGAGCGGCCGAATACCTACCTTGGGTTACCTCGGTTCGCGACCCGGTATCGCTCGGCGTGTTCGCCTTCATAACCACCATAGTGATAGCCTGTCCCTGCGCACTTGGACTGGCGACCCCTATGGCGCTGATAACGGGCACGGGCGCAGCGTCGCGGAAGGGCCTGATCATACGCAACGCGGAGGCGATCCAGACCGCGCGGGAGGTCACGGTCGCCGTGCTTGACAAGACCGGGACGATAACAGAGGGAGCTCCCTCCGTGGTGGAGACCAATCTTGACCCGGACTCGCTGGCCGCAGTCGCCTCGATCGAGTCTTTCTCAAACCATCCTCTTGCGAAGGCCATAGCCTCCGCGTCCGACGTCCGACTCGAGATATCGGGGCTCGAAGAGATCACCGGAGAGGGAGTCAAGGGCGTGGTCGCGGGAGCGTCGTGGTTCGTTGGCAGGCCCGCAGACCCGACGAAGTACGACGAGCACCTGGAGCTCGGTCGCACCGTGGTCGAGGTGACGAGAGACGGAGCGCTCACCGGATACATAGCGGTCGAGGACAGGCTGAGAGAGGACGCGGTCGAGGGCATAAGACGGCTATCGGAGATGGGGATTACCTGCGTGATGGCCACGGGGGACAACGAGAAGACAGCTCTGGCAGTGGCCGCCCGAGTCGGGATAGACGAGGTGCGAGCCGGCGTGCGCCCGGACGGGAAGCTTGACCTGATCCGCGACCTGCAGTCGAAGGGCGGAAAGGTGCTGATGACCGGCGACGGAATGAACGACGCCGCGGCTCTGAAGGGGGCCGACATAGGGGTTGCGATAGGCTCCGGCACGGACCTGGCGATCGACAGCGCGGACATTGTGATTGTGAAGGGCGGCATATCACGGCTCGCCGACGCGGTGTCGATATCGAGAAAGACCTTCACCGTGATACGGCAGAACTTGTTTTGGGCTTTTGCTTACAATATAATTGCGATACCGCTCGCGATGGCTGCTCTGCTCCACCCTGCGATAGCCGAGGTATCGATGGGCTTCAGCTCCATCTCGGTCATCTTGAACTCCATGAGGGTGAAATAAGTGTGAAAACAGCGACTCGGGCGGAGACTGTATCCTGGAGGTGGTCTTGTGGATAAAGAGTCAGGCTTCATCAGGGAACACGCGCTGGACATTCTGCTCTTCCTCCTGGCGGCGGTGCTGACCGGAGCGTACTTCCTGACGGAGCTGGTCGGTGCATCCTGGTGCGTCGCCGGGCTTGCCCTGCTGGTGGCCCTGATGCTCATCAGGAGCGCGACCGGCTGCTACGGCCCGGCCAATACGGTGTCCGAATGGATAGGACGCCTGTCGAGCGACGAGACGGTCGACCTTCGCAAGGAAGTGGACGTGCCCGCCGGTTCAAAGTTGATCTCCGTGGCGAGGAGCCTCAACACGTTCGTCGGATCGATGCGCTCTCACTTCCTGCGGATAATAAGGGGGCTGCACGACTTCACGTTCAGCTTCTACCGCCTCGAGAGAGAGCTTGGCGAGTTCACCGACGCCTTCTCCGAGATGGCCGACAACGTCAAGAAGGGCATCTCCTCGGGACAGAGGGTGTCGCACGCGACAGAGTCTCAGTACGCCTCGTCGGAGGAGATATCGGCCACGGCCCAGGGGCTGGCCCACCTGGCATCCGAGCTGAACGAGACGGTTGCGGCGGTCGGCGAGAGGGCGGACCAAGGCAACAGGAGGCTTCGGGAGATGGAGCAGATATTCGCGTCCGTCGTCGATGAGACGAAGTCCCTCACCGAGGAGGCAAGGATCCTGTCGGGCAAGGTGGACCTGATACAGGGCGTGGTGCACACCATCACCGGCATCGCAGAGCAGACCAACCTGCTGGCCCTGAACGCGTCGATAGAGGCCGCGCGGGCGGGCGAGGCGGGACGAGGTTTCGCAGTTGTCGCCGACGAGGTGAGAAAGCTGGCCGAGGAGAGCAAGGACGCAGCCTCCACCATAGCGAATAACCTCCACGAGCTGGTCGCCGGGGTGCAGAACACGTCCGGAAGTGTGGACCGGATGTCGACCAGGATGGGCGAGGCGAACGAGAACGTCCAGGGAGTCCTGTCGGAGATAGCGGCGGTGCTCGACGGCATAACGGGCATATCCGACTCGTCGGAGAGAGTCGCGGCCAGCGCGCAGGAGCTTGGCGCGTCGTCCGAGGAGCTTGCGGCGTCGGCGGAGACGGTCACCAACGAGACGGAGACGATGAGTTCGCTTTTCTCCTCCATCGAGGAGACGGTCGGCGCCCTGTCCCACACCGCGACTAGCCTGGACGAGACAGCCGAGGTAGGGGCGACCAACGCCTCCGAGATGGTGGAAAGGCTGTCCGCGTTAAAGGCTATGAAGGCGACGGACTTCGCCGACATAGCGGAAGGAGCTGTTCACGCCCACCACGACTGGGCGGTCCACCTCAGGAAGTTCGTTGAGGGGGGTAGGTGGGACCTGGAGACCAACCCCAAGCGATGCCAGTTCGGCATATTCCTCTCCTTCATCGAACGCCCGGAGGAGGCGCCTGAGAACCTGTGGAAGGAAGTCCTGTCGATGCACGACAGGTTCCACCACCAAGGGGAGGAGGTGCGCAAGCTCGTCGAGCAAGGGGATATGGCAAAGGCGAAGGAGCTGCTCAGACAGACCGAGCACCTGAGCGAGAGCCTCTCGGCCGCCCTGCTAAGGATCGCGGACATCTGCAGAGGCGGGACCAGAGATGGAGGACAGAAGGCTCTGAAGGCTGGGTAGGGATCTCGCCGTGCGCAACCTCCTCGCATTCATGAGCAGAAACGGAGGTCTTGCAAATGCAAAGGACGAGCGTCTGTATCAGCGGTGGATTCCGGCGTATTGGCGGGCTCGGCATCTCGGCGATGCTGACGGCCCTTCTCTTCCTGTTCCTGGCCTCGCCTGGTCTGGCTGCGGAGCGGGAGGCTTTTCAGCCGAGGGGGCCCGGAGGGGGCGGCGCCCTCTTCGCCCTGTCGATCAACCCCGCCGCCAACAGGGAGATTTTCACTGCCTGCGACATGGGCGGCCTATTTCGCACTGCGGATTTCGGCAACTCGTACTCGCTGGTTCACTTTTCGGAGCTCGTGTCCGGGCCGGCGTCGCGGGTAGGCTTCACAAAGACCACGGGACTGCTCTACTG